>LKUF01000409.1 GCA_001412335.1 Methanolinea sp. SDB | reverse complement strand
AGGGGCTTGATATCGGTGAGCATGGAGTGAGCGCATATCCAAATTTCATCCTGACAGAACCGGCAATTGACGGAGAGAGATCATGAAGAAGATTGAAGCGATAATCAGGTCCGTGAAATTTGAAGCGGTCAAGACAGCCCTCGAAAGGGAGGGAATCGAATCAATGACCGTGACCGAGGTGAAGGGTCGTGGAAAACAGAAAGGTATCACCCAGCAATGGAGGGGTGCCGAGTATGTTGTCGATATGATCCCAAAGACCAAGATAGAGATGGTTGTAGACGATCCGGTTGCAGGGAAGGTGGTCGACCTCATATGTGACGTGGCCGCCACCGGGTCCATTGGGGACGGAAAGATCTTCGTTATCCCCGTGGAGGATGCAATCAGGGTGCGCACACGGGAGCATGGTCCAGGTGTCCTGTAAACCCCTGGAATTTTCGTGTACCGCCTCTGGGACCGGGTGGGGAGAACACTCCCGCTCTCCTCCCTGTTCCATGAAACCAGGGATAATCGCCAGGTTCATTCGTGTCTCATGCTTTTTGGGCGATATCCTGTTTCCTGAAGAAATTTTCAATACCAATTGCAGACCTTAGTAAATAGTGTATGAAACAAGACACAATTGACCTGGTCAGGGGCTTCCTCCTCGCTCCCGTCGAGACCTTCGGGAAGGTGAAGAATGCGGATATCGGCGATGCCCTGAAGTATTTTATCGTAATTCTGCTCATCAATGTCATCCTCTCATCCATCGTCACCCTCGTCATCATCAGCACAACAGTAACAGTGATTGACCAGGTGTTTTCCGGTCTTGGAATCGCCCTCCCGCTGGCTGCCGGGGCTGGCATCATCATATGGGCGATCATCGTGATCGTTCTGACTCTCGTCTTCGTCTTTATTGCCGGGGCCTGGTTCCACCTCTGGGTGTACCTGTTTGGAGGGAGGAAGGGGTACATCGAGACGATGAAGGCCGTGATGTACGGATGCACCCCATTCATGATAATCGGGTGGGTACCCATCATCGGTGCATTCATCGGCGGTCTCTGGTCCATTGTGGTGGAGATCCTCGGGCTCCGCGAGTTGCACGGCATCTCCACCGGGAGGGCTGTCGCCGCCTACCTCGCAGCAGTCATCGTACTGCTCATCATTCTGGTCCTGATCGCGTCTTATTTTGTCATCTCTACGGTGACCGTGACCACTGCAGGGCCAGCGTGACACTCTTTTTTTGGCTCTTCGCTATTGTGTGTGGGGGGGGATCCCTCATCATGCAAACACCGGTGGTTCTTGCCCCCCAAACCCCCAACAGGATGAACGCCGCCGCCCGAAAAAATACCGCGAGGCCGATTCACCGTCATAATTTGAGCAATTGGGTATGAGTTCTGGGAGGACTCCCCGGCGGCGGATGAATGACTAAGACTGGATACCTCTGAAGAACAGGTAATTTCATTCCGCCCACAGGACACAGCGAGGAGGCCTTTTTTCGTGCAGAGGAGGCAGCTCTGCCATTCGCATGAACGAATATGCACGGGTTATCGTGGAAAAGTCGTCAGTTTACTCTCTTGAGTCAAAATGACCCGGCCATTTTCACTTTGTGTTTTTCTCTCATCGAGGACCATGTGATTTTTTTTGGAGCCGGATACACTGGACGGGTACAACCCCCTATAGAGAGGAAAACCCATGCACCCGGCAGGTTGTTTCAGGGTGATTTTTAAAAAGGAGAAAACCGGGTCCTCTGATAGTGTGCAGGTCAGAGGGGTCCGTGCATTGGTACACCGGAGATCTATTGTCTGAAAGTTGGGCTGTGGCCAGGATTTGTCGCATGCCCACAGCATACGATCATCAGACCCAACCAGTAATAAATTTTTTTAAATTTGTATTACTTTGTAAATAATCAATATATAAATTTAATAATGCCCTCCCGGGAGAACAGACTATGGAATCATGCACTGACTCCTCTGGAATCCCACGGGAGAACAGCCTATGGAATCATGCACTGACTCCAGGAATCCCACGGGAGAAGAGGACGGTCCAATTCTGACCGGTGGAAAAAAGATTCGGTTATTCTTCTGATTCCGAGATTGCGAGCTCGTACATCCAGTCCATCAGGCGGTGACATTCGCGCACGCTGCACTCGAGTTCACAGCCGATGCAGGGTATAAGTTCGTCCCCGGCCATGATCAGGCCTGGATCCACGGGCCTTCGCTTTGCCTTGAGGATAAATGTCTTGATCCCGTTTTTCCTGAATTCGATCCTCTCGATAAGCCCCGAATCAAGGAGTTTTTTCACAATACGCGAGCATTTCCTGCTGTCCACATCCAGTATCTTCCAGAGCTCGCTCTGGAGCACGCCTTCGCTCCTGGACTGGATGACCTTGAATGCCTCTTCGGGTTCGGACATGTTTCTTTCAGATATTTGGGGAGATCGAAAGGATATTGTTTCCGCGAATCACCACTGTTCCGAGGCTCCTGCCCCTCTGATCATTGACATACTCGATAGTATCGTCCATGTGGATGTTGAGATACTCATCCACGGCTACCAGTCTACCCTGCAGCTTTCTCATGTCGTCCTTTATCTCGACGGTAATCTTCGAATCAACAAGAGAAAATACCTTTTTGATAGGCAACACGATCCCGTTAACCATCTGCCTCTATGTGTGATGGCAGACTATATAAGTTTCTTCAAGTGGCATAAAACAATATAACTTGTTTTAGCACAAAGTTATCAGGCATGAAACCCGTACCCGTCCTGATCTGCGTATCACTCCTTCTTGTCATGGCCGGTTGCACCACAATCGACGAGCATCCGGCCGGGACAGTCACGTTTACCGACGACTGCGGCACAACCGTGGAGATTGCTGCGCATGTTGAGCGGGTGGTATCGCTTGCACCGAGTGAGACCGAGATCTGCTGTGCGGTTGGAGGCTGCCCACTCCTCGTGGGACGCACCGATTACTGCACGTATCCTGCAGAGGCGGCCGCAGTGGAGACGGTGGGTGGCCCACGCACCTTCTCTGTCGAGAAGGTGATAGGCCTCGAGCCCGATCTTGTCCTTGCCACGACCGTCACCGACAGTATCCGCGTCCAGGAGATCCGGGCGGCAGGCCTTCCGGTGGTCGTCTTCAGGCTGGAGACGATCGAGGATATATACCGGAATATCGAGATCCTGGGGACACTTCTCGGCACATCGGACGATGCTCTCCGCCTGGTCGCAGACCTCTCGGCGCGCGAGGCCGGGATCGAATCTGCCTCGCGTGGTGGAGAGCCCGTGAGTGTCCTCTATGTGCTCTGGGACGAGCCCCTCTACGTTGCCGGGAACAACACCTTCCAAAACGACCTCATCGTCAGGGCAGGAGGTGTAAACATCATGTCCGATGTCGAGGGATATGCGACGGTCTCCGAGGAATCGGTTGTCAACCGCGCCCCGCAGGTTATCATCGCGTCCCGTGAGCACACCTCCGGCCTCTCGCGGATATCTGACCGTCTTCTGTCCAGGCCCGCCCTTGCAGAGGTGCCGGCGATAAAAGAGAACCGCATCTGCGAGATGGAGCCCGACCTGGTCAACCGTCCCGGGCCCCGTGTGATCAGCGCGCTGGAGATGTTTTCCCGATGCATACACGCCTGAATGGCCGGCACGTCATCGTCATCCTGTGCCTGGTGCTGGCAGCTGCCATGCTTCTCGGCGTGGTGGTGGGTGAGTCCAGGATCTCGTTTACCCGTGCAATGGCCATCATTGGGAGCACGTTTCTTCCCATCCCGGCCGACTGGAGCCAGTCCGAAGAGTCGATCATCCTCCTGATACGACTGCCCCGGGTCATCCTGGCCGCCCTCGTGGGAGCAGCCCTTGCAGTATGCGGTGCGGTTCTTCAGAGCCTGTTCCGGAACCCGATGGCCGATCCCTTCCTGCTCGGGATATCCAACGGTGCAGCACTCGGGGCATCGCTCGTGCTTGTCACCGGGGTGGGTGTCGGAGTGGGGATACTGGGAGTCCCGCTGGCAGCGTTCGCCTTCGGCCTTGGAACCATCTATATCGTGTACGAACTGGCCAGGGTGGGAAACAGGGTGCCGGTTACCACGCTCCTTCTCTGCGGGATCGCCGTTGCCGCCTTCATGTCTGCAGGGACATCGTTTCTCCTCTTTCTCTCGGGTGAGAACCTTCACCAGATTGTCTTCTGGCTGCTTGGCGGCATATCGGGGAGGGGATGGGATTATGTCCTTCTCCTCCTCCCCTTTGTCATCGGGGGAAGTGTTCTCTTCTTCTCTATCTCGCGGTCGCTGAACGCGCTGATGTTTGGGGAGGAATCTGCCCAGTACCTTGGGATAGAGGTGGAAAGCCAAAAGAAGATAATTCTTGTGGCAGTCTCCCTCGTCACCGGTGCGGCCGTCTCTGTGAGCGGCATCATCGGTTTTGTGGGCCTCATCACGCCGCACATGGTGCGGCTCTGGATCGGCCCGGACCACAGGATACTCATCCCGGTATCACTTCTCTTCGGGGCGATACTCCTTGTCCTGGCCGATCTGGCTTCGCGGGTGCTGCTCGCTCCAAACGAGCTTCCCATCGGGATCATCACGGCCCTCTGCGGGGCGCCGTTCTTTGCGTACCTGCTGCGCAGGAGGGGGAGAGAGGCGTGACTATCATCGAGGCGAGGGATATCGGGTTCTCGTTCGGACGAAAGGCGGTGCTGAAAGGGATCGACCTGGACTGTCGTGACGGCGAGGTGCTCGGCATAATGGGCCAGAACGGTTCGGGAAAGACCACACTCCTGCGTATTCTTGCAGGGTACCTGCAGGCGGACAGGGGGAGCGTGAGGTATGGCGGACGGGAGCTCTCGGGGATGGACGCACGGGAGATGGCGAGGCTGAGGGCGGTCGTTTCACAGGGGGTGGGTGCGAATTTTGATTTTCCTGTCGCCGACTACGTAATGCTCGGGAGGACGCCATACCTGTCCCGGTTCGGGCGAGAGAGAGTACATGACTATCGCATCGTCGAGCAGGCCCTCGGGATGACCGACACGACCCATCTCCAGGACCGCCCGGTCTCGCGGCTTTCAGGGGGTGAACTGCAGAGGGTGATGATCGCACGGGCCCTCTCCCAGGAGCCGAAAGTCCTGATGCTCGACGAGCCCACGTCGCACCTGGACATACGCCACCAGATGGAGATCATGGACCTGCTTGGAGATCTCTCGAAACAGATGGCCGTGATTGCGATCGTTCACGACCTCAACCTGGCAGCACGGTACTGCGGGAGGATCGCACTCCTCCACGAAGGAACCATCCATTCCTGTGGCCCGCCAGGGCAGGTTCTCGTCCCCGCAACGATCCGGGAGGTTTTTGGAGTCCGGGCCTGCCGGGCCGAAGATCCGGGCACCGGTGGAGGGATCTTTTCCTTCTCCATTCCAGGCCCTGATACGGCCGGGAAGAGCCGGGTCCACGTCATCTGCGGCGGAGGATGCGGGAGGGTGGTGCTCCATATGCTTGCAGGGAAGGGATACAGGGTAAGTGCCGGAATACTCAACGAAGGCGACATGGACCTGGAGGTGGCCCGGTATCTCGATATCCCTGCACTTTCAGCACCGGCGTTCTCCCGGATCGGGGAGGAGCAGGCACGCCTGCTTGGAGAGACGTGCCTGGAAGCGGACGTTGTCGTGGTGGTCGCAATGCCGGTCGGGGAAGGAAATATCAGGAACCTGGAAGTTGCAGCGAACCTGCCGGCAGATATCCCGGTCGTCCTCTATTCCCCGGAATGCACCCTTGACGGCCTGGATTGTATCAACGGGAAGGGCGACCTCCTGTATGAACAGATCCAGAACAGGGGAACTCTTGCCTGCACCCTGGAAGAGCTGGCGGTGGTACTGGAGAATACCGGGGATGTCACCAGGCGGGAGGACACCGGAAGCTGACACGGCGGGGATCCTGGTCGATGCGGTACCGCCCACTTAAAATACTCTTGGGATAATTTCAATGCATAAACAGGGGTGTTTTCATGACGAACAGAATGGTCTTTTCCAGTGGACTGCTGCTTGTCGTCCTCATCTTCGCAACAGTCGGGTATGGTATGGCCGAGGACGGCGTAGGCGGTGAAGTAGGGTATTTCCAGATCACATCGGACCCTTCGGGTGCAAGTGTCCATTTTGACGGTACCTACCAGGGAACGTCGCCGGTGACGGTCCAGGTATACACCACGGCATCGCCAGCGCATACCATAAGCGTCTCAAAACCGGGCTACCAGACCTGGGTATCAGAGTACACGGGAAACCCGGGTGCAGGACAGACAATAACCATCCGGGCGACCCTCTCGCCGATACCGACCACCGAACCCACGCCGGAGCCAGGTTCGGGGAAAGGGTACTACTCCATCTCATCCTCGCCACAGGGCGCAGATGTCTATTTTGATGGCACGTACAAGGGCAAGACGCCGGTAACCGTGGAGGTATCGACCACCGGGACACCCGACCATACCATCACACTCATGATGTCGGGGTACCGGACATGGACCAATACCTACCCGGGAAACCCGTCCAGCGACCAGACGGTCTATGTGACCGCATACCTGACACCGGTGGAGAATTATGGCACCATCACGGTCCAGTCCTATCCATCAGTGGCTACTGCAGTTCTGGATGGGATAAGCTCACAGACCACGCCCTGTTCGTTCCATAATGTGGCGCCGGGTTCGCATATCATGACCGTGACAAAGGACGGCTACAGTGCCTTTACCACCACCGTGATGGTGACGGCGGGGAAGACCACTCCGGTTACCGCCTATCTCACGAAGATTGCGCCAACGAAAGGCGAAATGCAGATAACCTCCGATCCCCAGGGGGCCCTTGTCTACATAGGCGGTGCATATTACGGGATAACTCCCCAGATCGTGGGCGAGCTCCAGCCGGGATATTATGCGGTCCGGCTCGAAAAAGCCGGCTTTGAAGCATGGAGCGATAACGTGTATGTGACAGCGGGTGAGTCAACCGACGTGAGTCACACCTTCTCGATCACTCCAACAGTGACGACAACACCGGTCCCCGCCACCGGAACCCTGGCAGTCTCATCCGAGCCTGCCGGCGCACAGGTCTTCTTAGACAGCAGGTTCGAGGGAATAACCCCTGTCACGATACCCTCGATAGACACGGGGTCACACACGGTCCTCCTGAAACTGAACGGGTATGCGGACTGGCAGGGAAAGGTGCAGGTTGATGCAGGCCGGCAGGCGGAAGTCGATGCCACACTCTCGCTGCTTCCACCGACTCCGACGAAGGCGGGGACCGCTCCCCTTCTCGTCGTCCTCTCCCTGGCAGGCGTTGTGCTTGCTTTTGCCGTGAAGAAGAAGTGAACCCTTTTTTTGATTCGGTGTCTGTCTGTTCTCGTTGTGCCTGCGATGTCAGGTGGGGGGGCTGCGTCTCCCGGTGTGCGATATCAGGTGGGCAGGGTAGATCGAGGTACTGAATGGGTGATCTTCTCTCCCCCATTACAGTCCTATCGCCATTTTGGGGTTCGCAGCAGCGGCGGGGGTGAACGACAGTGAACCCCCAGGAGCGTCTGAGATAATGGAAAGCATCTCTGTTTGTGCAGACAGGGGGCTGCCGCCCCCTGAACCCC
>LKUF01000408.1 GCA_001412335.1 Methanolinea sp. SDB | reverse complement strand
AAAAACTATTTTTTATCGATAAAATTACCGCAAAGGAAATGATTTTTTATCTTACCCTTGAACAGGTACTCAAGAAGGTCTGAGGGGTATACAGTGCTGTTGAATATATTTGGAGTATTCCGGGCCAGGCGTCTATCAGGTATTTTCGCCTTTGGAGGGGTAGACACACGGGTTCTATCGAATCCTCCATTTCATGGGAAGGTCTCTCTATCCCATATGCATAAGAATTTCAAAAACCAAGATATTGCATAATTCCGGGGGTCATTAAGTCATGTCACGGAAGTTCCAGTTTTTCCTCATCCTTGTCATCATTTCCGCTATTGTAATAACCGTTTCGGCAGGGCAGGCTAACGAACAGAATAGCAGTTCTGTTTCTCAAAACAACAGTACTACAATACCGGTATATTCCAATCAATCTCTATCAGCGCCTGCACCGTATTCGGGAACAATAGAATCCCCGAATACTGCATCCGGCAATCAGACCTGTTCGAATTTATCCCAACCCCCCCTTGGACAACAAATTCCTGAATCTCCCTATAATATATCCGATAACCAGCTTGATACGAACTCAACCCAACCTGCCACTGTTTCTTCACTCACACAACCATCTGCAAAACCCCTATCAAATACGACCCGCAGCCAGAGTGATACGAACTCAACTCAATCTCCCACCACACAACCATCTGCAGAACCCCCATCAAATACAACCAGCAGCCAGTCTGATACGAATTCATCAGGCTCAATCCCGATCTCATTGTCTGGACAATCAACACCGGATTCTCTCTGTAATAACCAGAGTGACGGAATTGAACCACTCGTTTTGGAAACACAATCCAACACAGGACAAGAAGAAAAAATCAGGAATACCACGAATGGTAAAGATAACAGGAATAATCCACACTTTGCCGAGGATGAGGTAATCATCAGGTTCAAAACCGAGCATGGCAAGGAGATGGATGCGGATTCTGTAGATAAATCCCACAAGGCTATCGGAGCGACGATTAAGAAGGATTTCAGCAAGAAGGGGCTGGCTGGTACACAGGTCGTCAAGATCCCGCCAGGGGTTTCTGTAGAGGAGGCAATTGCCAGGTATAACGAGGATCCGAATGTCCTTTCAGCCGAGCCAAATTATCGCGTTGAACTCATGCGACTCCCAGACGATCCAGCCTTCCTACTCCAGTGGGGCCTTCGGAACACCGGCGAGACATATGGGCTCCCATCGGCAGACATACATGCCGTTTCTGCATGGAACATCTCGACAGGAGATCCAACGGTACTGATCGCTATCCCGGACACCGGGATCGATCTGTCGCACCCGGATCTCGCAGGCAATATCTGGATCAATGCTCTCGAGATCCCTGGCAATTGTATTGACGACGATTCCAATGGATATATAGACGATGCCAGGGGCTGGGACTTTATACAAGGGGATCCGGATCCCTCCGATGACAACGGGCATGGGACGCATGTGGCGGGAATCGCCGGTGCAGTCGGCAACAACGGCCTCGGGATAGCTGGCGTTATGTGGAATACCCGGATCCTTCCCTTGAAGGTGATCAGCGCTGACGGCTATGGGTACGAGAGCGATGCAATCGAGGCGATTCTCTATGCCAAAAATGCAGGAGCAGATATCATCTCCATCTCCTGGGGAAGCTACGGCGAAAGCCAGGCGCTGAAAGACGCTATTGACAGTTATCCCGGGCTCGTGGTCTGTGCCGCCGGCAACAGCGGCCAGGACAATGATGCATACCCGGTCTATCCGGCATCCTACTCATCGGGAAATATCATCTCCGTCACTGCGACCAATGAGAATGATGAGATCGCATCATTTGCGAATTACGGTATGCAATCGGTCGATATCGCCGCACCCGGTGTCGGCATATACAGCACGATCCCGGGGTCAGGGTACGAAACCCGTTCCGGCACCTCGATGGCAGCGCCGTTTGTTGCCGGAGTCGCCGGGCTGGTTTTATCGGTGAATGGTGATTTGGAAGGAGAAGATCTCGTTTCCATTCTTTCAGAGAGTGTTGATTCATGCGACTCTCTTGAGGGACTGGTTTCTTCCTCTGGACGGGTCAATGCAGAGGCGGCCCTGCTCGTCGCCGGAGGCGGTCCCGTCGTATCCCCGACGCAGACGACACCTTTGCCGACGGTGACGGTCACGCCGACTCCAACCGCCCCAGGTACTGATGAACCACAGGCTGCCCTTCTGAATGACGAATTCCTTCGGTATATCCAGTCAGGAAGGACGTATTCAACTGAGGTGGGGGACGGCGAGCATTTTACCGGATACATTCCCTCCCCGGTAAACATCTCCTGCACGACGGGGCAGATACTCGAATTTTCAAACATCTCGGTTTTTTCATTACCCTCGTCCTATGATCTCCGGGCTGTTGGGAGGGTAACGTCAGTCAAGGACCAGGGAAATTGTGGATCATGCTGGGCACATGGTGCAATGGCATCGCTCGAGTCGACACTGATGCCCGCCGAGCCCTGGGACTTTAGTGAATGGCAGCTGAACGTGAATCACGGTTTTGACTATCTCTCGTGTGCCGGGGGGAACAACTATATGTCCACGGCATACCTGACACGGTGGAACGGGCCGATGAGTGAAGGTCAGAGCTCCCCGGTCAGGAAACATGTCCAGGAGGTGCTCTTTATTCCGAGAAAGACATCTGCCCTGGATAACACGAATATTAAGAATGCGATTTTCAATTATGGGGGCATATCTGCTTCTTTCTACGTGGATAGCGCCTATTTCAAGGGAGCAAGTTACTATTATCCCAGTAGTGGGGGCGGCAACCACATCGTCACCATCGTCGGCTGGGACGATAATTACTCAGCAGGCAATTTCAAGACCAGACCTGCAGGAAATGGGGCCTATCTGTGCAAGAACAGCTGGGGGACTGACTGGGGCTTGAACGGCTACTTCTGGATCTCTTATTATGATGGGATCATGGGATACGAGGAGCTCGCCGTGTTCAAGAGTGCAGAACCCGTGACCAATTATGATCATGTCTACCAGTACGATCCCCTCGGCTGGGTTTCATCGGTTGGTTACGGCGCAAACACCGCCTGGGCTGCAAACGTGTTTACCTCTGCCCAAAGCGAGCAACTGAAATCGGTAGGATTCTACACGACATCATCCAGCACAGCGAACGAGATTTACATTTACCGAAACCCCACAAGTGGCCAGCCAACCAACTCGCAGGGACCTGTATCTTCACAGTCAGGAACAATCGCTATCCCTGGGTATCACACGATCCAACTTGATAATCCTGTCAAATTTACCGCAGGAGACAGGTATTCAATCGTCGTTAAACTTACCACCCCGGGATACAATTATCCAATTGCATATGAGTATCCAATTTCCGGTTATTCCAGCGCTGCACGGGCTTCAGCAGGGCAGAGTTACATCAGTTACTCGGGATCTTCCTGGCAGGACATCACCACATGGAGAACAAATTCGAATGTGTGTGTGAAGGGATACACA
>LKUF01000407.1 GCA_001412335.1 Methanolinea sp. SDB | reverse complement strand
TTCACAAACAGCTCTTTTCTGGTCCGGCCTGTCACCTCAACGCCGATATCTGCCGTATGATCAAATAATTTGTAGTTCGACATGCAGAGAGTATAGCCCAATTACGCGGGATGAACAAGCTGGCATATTCTATCTTTTCTCCATCTCACGTTTTTAAAAAAACGTGTCCTATAAAATCTCTTCAACCTTGATAGAGCTCCGCCAGAAGGAATATTACCTGTGCCTTGCAGCCATTATCTCTTGATGTGTGTATTCTTTCTGCGAACAAACCATTTCTCAATACCCACAACCACCATGATCAAAGAAGCTGCCGCCACAATACGTAGCCAGGCATCAAGGCCAATGGGGCTGCTGTGTAAGGCCGTGTTCATAACCGGCACATACGTGAAGAGCAGTTGCAGCATACACATGAAACCCGCTCCGCCGAACACCCAGAGATTGGAGAAAAATCCGACTTCAAAAACGGATTTGGTAAGCGACCGGCAGTTAAAGAGATAGAAGAGTTCACCCATGACAAACACATTGACCGCCACCGTCCTGGCCTCTGCGATGCCAGTGCCGGTGGAGAGCTCATATTTGAAGAGACCGAATGCGCCCAGAAGCAACAGAAAACCGACGATGGCAATCCGCCACATGAGCGTACGCGTGAGGATTGGCTCATTGGGATCGCGCGGCATCCTTTCCATGATGCCGGGTTCCTTGGGCTCGAACACCAGCATGAGCCCCAGCAGAACCGCTGTTGTCATGTTAATCCAGAGAATCTGCACCGGCAGGATGGGAAGCGTCACTCCCGCGAAAATCGCCGCCAGAATGACCAGGCCTTCGCCAATGTTCGTGGGCAGTGTCCAGACGATGAACTTGGTGAGATTGTCAAAAGTCCCCCTGCCTTCCTCAACAGCAGCTTCGATGGAGGCGAAGTTGTCATCCGTGAGGACCATGTCCGCAGCCTCCTTGGCTACGTCCGTCCCCGTGATACCCATGGCCACGCCGATGTTCGCCCTCTTCAACGCAGGCGCGTCGTTCACCCCGTCGCCGGTCATGGCAACGATGTTTCCCCTTGTCTGGAGGGCTTCCACCAGACGGAGCTTCTGCTCCGGAGCCACGCGGGCATAAACCGATACGTCTTCCACAATGTCGATGATTTCCCGGTCGCTCATGTCCGCCAGTTCCCTGCCGGTAACGACTTTCTCCGCATTGCGCAGTCCTATTCTCCCGGCGATGGATGACGCGGTAAGCGCATGGTCGCCGGTGATCATCTTAACCTTGATGCCGGCGTTGTGGCAGTTTTTGACTGCCTCGATGGCCTCGCTCCGGGGCGGGTCGATCATCCCCTGCATGCCTAAAAAGATGAGACCTGTTGCGATATCCTTATGGTTAATCTTCTGTGTGCCGCTCTCCAAGGTTTTTTGTGCAAAGGCAAGGACCCGAAGGCCTTTCGCCGCCATGGCTTCCACGGTAGCATGGATTGCAGGCACATTCAGCGCGACGTTGGATCCTGTCGGATCAAGGACCGAGGCGCAGCGCTCTATGACCGCCTCAACGGATCCTTTCACATAGACCAGAGAGTCTCCTCCCTGAGGATCGGCATGCAGGGTAGCCATGTACTGATAGTGCGATTCGAAGGGTATGGTATCGAGGCGCATGAATCGCGCCTGTTCCTTGTCCATGAAAAGACCCGCTTTGGCCGCCGCCGTAATCAGGGCGCCTTCCGTGGGATCTCCCTGAACGGAGAGCCGTCCTTCTTTCTCGACGAGCAGACTGTCATTGCAGAGCAGTCCGCACCGCAGTGTCTGTACGAGACCATCGGACAGAGCACCTTCTGATTTGGCATCCGTACGTTCTATTTTTCCGTCAAACGCATAGCCCGTTCCACTGACCAAATATGTCTGACCACCGGCTGTAATCTCCTGGACCGTCATCTGGTTTTCAGTAAGCGTACCAGTTTTGTCCGAGCAGATCACGGTAGTGCTGCCCAAAGTCTCCACGGCAGGAAGCTTACGGATGATAGCCCGTCTTTTGGCCATTCTGGCTACGCCGATGGCCAGCGTAATGGTCATCGCTGCCGGCAGTCCTTCGGGAATGGCACCCACCGCCAGAGCCACGGCGGCCATGAACATGTCGAAGGCGCTCTGGCCTTGCAGCAGGCCGACCCCGAAGGTTACCGCGGCAAGCCCCAGAATCAGATAGAGCAGAATCTTGCTGAATTCTCCGATCTTTTTCAAAAGTGGGGTTTGCAACTCCTCAGTGGAAGAGATGAGTTTCGAGATACGGCCCACCTCCGTGTTGTCGCCTATGGCCACCACCACGCCGGAGGCCTGCCCATAAGTTACCAGTGCTGATCCATACACCATGTTTTTCCGGTCGGCCAGGATGGTGTCGTGGGGAAGCTGAATGGAGTCTTTCGGAACGGCCACGGACTCACCGGTGAGCGCCGACTCGTCCACCTGCAGGTCACGGGAGGATATCAGGCGCATATCCGCGGGCACTTTATCTCCCGATTGAAGCAGAACAATATCGCCGGGAACCACGTCCGCGGAAGATATTTTCACTTTCTTGCCCGAACGCATGACCGTGGTTTCCGTGATCATTGTTTTCGCCAGCGCTTCCATGGCTTTCACCGCCTTGGATTCCTGTACGAATCCTATGAGGGCATTAACGATGACCACCCCGAAAATGACTCCGGCGTCCACCCATTCCTGGAACATGGCCGTAACGGTTCCGGCCGCCAGCAGGATGTAAATCAACGGCTGATGAAACTGCAGGAGAAATCTCATCAGGGGACCTTTGCTTTTCTTGGCGGTCAGAACATTTGCTCCGAATCGTTCCCGCCGGTGATTTATTTCCAGAAGATCAAGCCCCTTGTTCGGATCCGTCTCCATAAGATCAATGACCTCTTCATGAGGCATATGGTGCCAGTGCTTTCCCAATAATTTTTCCATGGATAATAATCCTTTCGTATATTCTACATTGCCAACTTTTTAGCCCTTTCCGACGCCTGAGCAATGATGCGGTCGAAAAGTTCCTTGACGGTCGGAATATCATGAGCAAGACCGACACTCTGTCCGCAGGAAATGATTCCCGCGTCCAGATCGCCCTGGTCATACATCATCTTTGCTCTTTCTCCGGAAACAATTTGCAGAACTTCCACAATGTCGCCATTCGTGGTTTCGAGTTCGAGGCACCGCTTGGCCGCTTTATTAATCCATACGCGGTGGGTCGCTTCCAAGAGGCGCATAATCAGCATCGTATCCAGTTCGCTGGCATTGATGAGAGCTTCTTTTAATTTGTCGTGAAGCGGCGCTTCTTTGGTCATCAACAAACGTGTCCCGATAATAACAGCCTGCGCTCCCAAGGCCAAAACGGCCAGAAACGAGTCGCCGTTGGCAACGCCGCCTCCACCGATTACCGGAACGTTCACACTTTCAACAACCCTGGGAATTAAAACCATTGTCCCGATATCCAGTTTCCCGGTTGCGCCGCCATTTTCCTGACCGACAACCGTCACAATGTCGGCGCCAAGACGCTCCGCTTTCTGGGCATAACGCACACCGACGCACTTGTGAATCCATATCAAACCGGCTTCTTTAAAACGTTTGCACATTGCTTCCGGCGCCGAGTGCCCCGACGTTTCCACAATCTTGACGCCTTTCTCAAGCAGAACATCCAGATATTCGTTGTTATCGATGGGTTGCATGGTCGGGAAAAAATTGATGTTGACGCCGAACGGTTTGTCCGTCAATTCACGAATGCGATCCAGCGATTTGGCAAAGTCTTCTCTGGTTTTATACATACACGAGGCAATAATGCCCAGGCCTCCGGCATTGGAAATCGCCGCCACAAAATCCGCCGATGAAATCCACATCATGGTCCCGCCGATAATCGGGTATTGAATATTTAACATGTCTGTAAGCTTCGTTTGGAACATGAACAACCTCCTCTGTATGATTTACTCAATTTTATTTGCATCGCAAAAAGATCCTTGGTTTTTCACACCACGGATTCACACGGGAAAAACCATAAAAAACTCAGTGACGCGTGTCAAGAAAATCCTGACCGCACTCGTAGCGGCCGAACTCGGTGATGTTGCCAGAGCCAAGGACATGACTCAGATCGCCCAAAAGACCGGTTTTGGTAGGGAAAGTTTATACAAAGCTTTATTAGCGGAAGGTAACTCCGAATTATCAACTATCCTGAAAGTTATGGACGCTTTCGGACTAAAACTACATGCACGACCCAGAAAAACGAGAAAAGCAGCCTAGCTAAAACATTACCATTGAAAGCCTACATCCAGCATCCAAATGTCAAGAGTAAAGATTTTACCCCATATCTTGCCCCGGCACGCTTTGCGGGATAGTTCGTCTTACTCTTCAAACTTCGCTACGCTCGTTTTCAGAGAGACTCACTATGTTTCTGAAGCTTGGGTCTCATTATCAACTTGGCTCTTTACTCTTCTGCTGAGCCGTTATCTTCGGCTGCTCCGTCGCCTTCATCATCGCCGTTGCCGTCGTCGCGGCTTTCGGATTCGGATGTGGTGCGGGCGACGCCGACGAGTTTTTCTTCCGGTTCCAATTCAATCAATCGAACGCCCTGGGTGACGCGGTGGTTGATCGGAATTTCCTGAACCTTGAGCCTGATGACTTTGCCGGCATTACTGATGAGCATGACGTTATCTTCGTTGACAACCTGAAGAACGCCGGAGACATTGCCGACTTTTTCGACGGTTTTCAAATTAATCGTGCCCTTGCCGCCGCGCGACTGAACACGGTATTCATCCACCGGCGTGCACTTGCCGTAACCTTTTTCGGAAACGGTCAGAATGAACGTATTCTGAGCGGGAATTTCCACGTCGATAACCTCATCGCCTTCATCCAGGCTGATGCCGCGCACGCCACGAGCCGTTCGGCCCATATCACGCACGTCGTCTTCGTTAAAACGGATGGCCATGCCCTGCCGGGTCGCGATGAAGAC
>LKUF01000406.1 GCA_001412335.1 Methanolinea sp. SDB | reverse complement strand
TCCTTCTCCGACTCCGCCGCCCACTGCAGGGCCTGTGTGACATCCGCAATCGGATCTGTACCGTCCGTGAGGAGATCCTGATTGGCTGGTTTAACCAGACTATTTTCTAATGCAATTGGAATAAACGAATCATGCTTCACAACATTAACCTGCGAAATACTTCCCCTGCAATAAATACAATAGATCTTATGCAGAATACGAGGGCTCCGGCATGGATTTCCTGCCCTTCCGGCATGTTTTATTTACAGGTATATTGCTCATATGCCTCTGCAAATTCTTTGAGTGTCATTTCGAGGTCTTCCCTGATGATCTTTCGAAGAAGCCCTTTGGGAATGTCATCACTACTGTGAAGTGGAACTGTGGTATACCTCCCATCTTCTGATTTCATCCGGACATGCGATCCTCTCTGCCGGATGACTGAAAAACCAAGGGTTTTTAGAAATGCGATGAGTTCTTTCCCTTTGATGACCGGGAGCATCAGGCACCCTGAATTATTTCGACCTCGCGAAATCCTACAAAAGTATTGATCTGTTCGATCTTCGAGTCTTCCAGGCAGAGAGCGATGACTTCTCTTATGTGCTCAAGAGCTTCGTCAATTGTTTTCCCGTAAGTATGGCAGCCTTTAAACTGGGGGCAGGATACGATGAAGATCCCATCCTCGTCTGTCTCGATAAGTACGGGAACATGGATCGTTTTCATATGCGTATCATCGGTTTCCATGCATTAATTCTTTTTTGCCGCACGATGTTTGATTGAGTCACAGTTGTGCGTCAAAAATCTTCGGGTCCGGCTAGGGTTTCAGGATGCCTGACCGCAAATACCAATCCATGGGCTAAAATTCCATCCCCATTGAGCGGAACGGTACTCACCGGTTTCAATTCCGGACCGGCCGCTTCATATCCGGCAGGCAGTCCCCGGCATCACAAGTATTCATAACAGGTGAAAATCCTACCCAATAACCTGGCAAATCTCAAGTCACACCCTTTCACAGGAGTTATATACTCTCATTCACTGCCACATCAACGCATTCCAGAGTTATGTGCGGTTTACATGTGCAGCACAATTGTTAAGATCAATGAAAATAGCAATGTAAAGTTCTGCTTGGCATTTGCAAAACCGCACAGTTCCCGCATATAACCAGGAATGTCTTTGTATGGCGGTGGAGTGTGGAGCACCGTTCCGGATCCGTCAACCACGCAGGTATCGTCATTATTCCGGAACCGTCCTTCATCGCCGGGGTCATCAAGAGTTCCCGCAGTGATCATGGCATGGAACTTCAGGATCAATTCGGGAGACAGATCCTCTGTTTTCAGGGTCCGGACTTCCTTCATGGTGAGATAATTGTTCACAATCATCCGTTCCCCGGGGGTCCGGGGTTTCCGCTGTTCCCGAAGCATCTGTTTTGCAACCCGCCGGGTTGGTGGCTGCACCTTCCAGCTGGCTGGATGCAATCGCCTCCTCCATCAGGGAACTGATGATATATCGTTCCCTTTCTTGTCCTACGGCATCAAGAATGCTGGAGAGATTACCTGCTGCAGTTTTGTCGAGGAGATGGAGTTTTCTCCAGCAGGAATCATCAAGGGAGTAAGAAAATGTCCAATCCGCAAAAGACAGGTTATGGGCGTCTTTCAGGCGAAAGATCTTCATGAGCGCCCAGATATAAAGAGGATCCACGGGGTATTTGCGGCGGCGGACCTCTTCCCAATGGAGATACCGTGTGTTTTCCTTGAATACCGCGTCAAGAACGGCAGTGTCGTGGGCAAGATCCCGGGCATTCCGAATGTCTTTATCTGTATGTTGTGGAGTCGCGGGAATTTTCATGGAGATTCCTGGTTATGTGTATGAAAAGAGACATGGTTCAGGTGATAACAGTATTATCTATCAACATGTGTCAAATTGATAGATTTTTCATGATGAAAATTTTTAAAAATCGTCTATTATGAATTTTCGCCAGTGAAAAGACCCAATTTTGAAAGAATGGATCCTCTGATTCTATTTTTGGGATGATAATCCGATATATCTCTCTCCATGCCGATTGCACATCCTGAAAATTTTTCTCCGGGAATCCTGTCATCGTATTTTTCAAGATACAGCAATCCAATCCAATCCAGCGAGAACGTGATTCACCCTAATTGCAGTCTGCACCCGATTCCCTGCCTTTAGACTGCTCTCTATGAATATAGTACTTTTGTCCGAAAGCCGCTGGAGGGAGGCGGGATGGCAGGTTTAAAGCCGGAGCATTAGGCCTGGATTTGTCCATGTTGAGAAGCGGCGCATTATCAACGACAAAGTTACTATTCTAAGAGATAACCTGCGGCATGAGAAATCTAGGTTCTAAAGATGTTATTACTTCTTCGTGATAGCGATCAATGATAACCAAGCATCTGATTCATCGCAATGATGAAGATTCATCGAACCGTGAGGTTAATTCATTTAATTTTGCATTTGGGTCTCCAGAAAGTAATTAATCTCTTATGAGAATATAGAAGTGGCGCAGGGGGGTTCTACACATGCAAATGCCAATGAACCC
>LKUF01000405.1 GCA_001412335.1 Methanolinea sp. SDB | reverse complement strand
GATCAACAAGGTGGATCTCGCCCCCTTCGTCGGTGCTGATCTCGACCGGATGGAGACGGATATGAAGCGGTATAACCCCTCGATGAAGATATTCAGAACCAATCTCAAAGAGGGTACAGGCGTAAAAGCAATCGTCGATGCATTGCTTTCACAAACAGAGTAGTTAAATATCTGGGAACGCAATATAGTGAGCACTCTGATAGGGTTATAGCCCGGCAGAAAACTGTCCATAAAGGAACAAATGGGGAAATCAAATGCTTTGGCAAGGTAGATCAGTAAGGCAGGTCACCGGCGGCCGTTATCGCCCGTCGCAGGGGAAAAGAAGAACAGAAATTGGTTCTGCTCCGGCAGACACCCACATTGGCGAAGATCGTCGCAAGATTATCCGGACAACCGGCGGGAATACCAAGGTGCGTGCGATGCGTGCGCTGTATGCCAATGTTGCGAACAAAGCCACCGGTGAAGTGAAGAGGGTAAAGATCGAGACTGTAGAACAGAACGTGGCAAACCCCAATTATGTTCGGAGGAACCTCCTCACCAAGGGGGCCATTATCAGGACAGAACTGGGAAATGCCCGCATTGCGAGCAGGCCCGGGCAGGATGGCGTGATAAACGCGTATCTTATAGAATAAATCCTTTTTTCAAAAATTTCAGAAATAAACCGCGGATACTGTATTCGCCGGCGGTATCCAAAAGTCGTATCCGGAGATGACCATGTGCGTAGGAGGAGGGCGATTAGAGATACGACTTTTGTCGAAGTACATTTTTGGTTTGCCCGGGTTTATAGGTTGTGATCACGTCACATAGATTAAATAACCAAATTGGACGCTAATTCATAAAAAAAAGGCTTTATAAATTAATAAAATGAAAAAATAAAAACAATACGATGAATAATCCATATCATATGAGATGGCGGGTGACCTGGATTTTATGGGCAGCCCGGGGGAGATAATCAGGAAGCGGTGGCCACCATGAGCCCTACCTTTTGGGACCACTCCGGATTGTTGAACGATTGTTTGATAGTGCGCACGGATACAGTACATGGTAAAGGAAAGACTGCCATGACATCATACCCCTCCAGAGGAGGTCGCATTTGAGTCTCACCATCGCCCTTGCCGCTCCATTCCGCCATGCCAGGAAGGAACGGCTGAAAAAGAACGAGATAATTTATTATCTGGCGTTCGACAGGCACTGGATGAATATCGAGCAGGCAAACTCCCTGATCTCCCGGGCAGCAGAGGAAGGGCTCATTGAATACGAAGGAGATATGATAAAGCCGGCATTTGATGTATCCCAGGTAGAGATTCCGATAGGATTCAAACCCTCCTCGGCGATTTTTGAGAGATCAGATCCCTACCAGGATCTGCTGGGAAGGATCGTGTCTGAAAGCGGGCACCCCGCGCAGGCCGTGGTTTCAGAGATGAATTCTCTTATTCAAAAGGAATTTGATGGGAACCTGCGTCCCGAAGCGGCGATCGTCATACTCGCCAAAAAGTACAGTGTCGGATTTGAAGATATGCTTCCGGCCTTAAGAGACCAGATACAAAAAAGGTGAATAATTCAAGCCTTACTCTCTTCTTCTACGGGTTTTGCAAATATCTCATCCAGCGGCTTGTCGCCGTACGTTGTAACACGCGCATTGATCTGGACGAAATCAGCTGTGATCTCATTTCCTCTCATGGATTTGCGACGTCTCTGTCCATCCATCACCGGCTTGAATCCCGTTCCGCCAGAAACAAGCAGTTTCTTCCTTCCTGCAACGGGTAGATTCTTCCTGGCAGGCGTGCCGTTCCTGTCGGAACCCCCGGTTAACTCCATACAATAACCCTGGAGACCCAACGGACCGCAATCGATCTCGTCTCCGATATGTTTTCCCATTATTCCGCCGGCTGAACCGCCGCTCACATCCACGTTGTATGCACGGCCTGTCTTCTGGTCTGACAGGACTACTTTGAATTCCACCATGTCATCGGTCTCCTTATAGTATGAAACTGAAACGAGTCACTCATTCTCACATGCCGGCCATTTCCGCTTCTGAATGATCCCCGAAGCGGAGACTTGCACAGATCCCTGTCAACAGGGTTGCAAATTGGCTCGCTGAGAAGTACCCAATAAATTGGGTGAGTGATATATTAAATACTATTTACCCCAGAAGGGATCGTTCTTCCGCTTCATGGAGGTGAACTCTTCAAGAACCTCCTGGGCGCTGATCGCGAGGTGTTTGAGCATCTCCTTTTCGAGCACCTTCACGTGCCGCTCGGGTATATCTATTAGGAGGTCATCCTCTTCTGCCAGCTGTCGGCCAACAGTCGCGCCTTCAATGGAGATTGCAACTTCTGCCCCGGCCGGTGCCTCCCTGATATTTTCCTGGTTCTGTTGCATAGACTTGAGATGTCCGACCTTTTTTCCGTCTTTCTGAATAAGGTTTACACCGGTCCGGAGAGTTCCGCCAAGAACCCTCACCCCGACAACTGCGGGATTGCTCTGCCTGAATATACAGTGCGGGAGAACCCTGATCTTTGCCGGCATCACGATCTGCTCGAACTTCTGCTGTTCGGTCTTTCTCTTGAGATCGTCGCGCCAGGCCATGTAGTCATCGACAAGCTTGTAGATCACCTTCTCCTCAAAGACACTAACCTTTGAATGCGACTCCTCTTTCAGCATATCTGCCGCATCCGGCAGAATAGGGGTATTAAAGCAGAGCATCGCCCGGTAATACGGGTTTTTGATCGTTTCTGCCTCGATAATGTCATGGCGGCTTACCGGACCGACTTCTGCCCTCATAACACCTATCTCCTGGCTTTCAAGCTCCTTTGATAGCGCCTCGAGGGCACCGATTGTATCCGCTTTTATGATTAACCCGTCAGGAGACAGTTTCACATTGATCTCTTCCATCTCCCTTCTTATCCGCTCAATGACCTCGTTGGAATCTCCACGGATAACCTGCACAGGCGATCCTGCAATAGCCCCCTCCAGGTTGGGTGCGCTGACCTTGATCCCTGATGCTGCGGTTACCGATTTTACCCGCTCAAACCGGTCTTCCACCAGTATCTCCTTGAGAGGCCTCGGTTTCAGGAGGGCCCTGACCCGGGTTGTTACCACTCCGGACCGGGTAACCAGTGCAAGTTCTTCGCCGACAGATAGGGTTCCATCATACAGGATCACGTCGAGGGTGGGGCCGAGTCCTCTCTCCTCCTTGACCTCCAGTATTGTCCCAAGACCGGGCCCATCCACGCTCATCTGCAGTTCCTGCTCCATGTATCTCTGGGCGAGGCCAATCATGACCATGAGCAGTTCTGCAATACCTTCACCACTGTGGGCGCTTACGGGAACGATTGCGAGGTTCCGCCGAAAATCCGTCACCCTGTCAAAGCGTTCGGCAGAAAAGCCGAGATCTGAAAGATTGGCAACAAGTTCATATACCCTGGTCTCAATGAGGTCCTTTACCCGATCATTCTGACGTGAAAAACTCTTCAGGAACGGCTCATTCTCGTTCACTCTCCAGCCATGCAGCTTGTCTATCTTTGTAGCCGCAATGACAAAAGGGGTCTTGTAGTTCCGGAGTATCTGGAGTGCCTCAATTGTCTGCGGCTGAAATCCCTGGTTGATATCAACAACAACGATTGCCATATCGGCCAAGGCCCCGCCCCGTGCACGGAGGGTGGTGAAAGCATGGTGGCCAGGAGTATCGATGAACAGGAGACCGGGAATATTTATGGGCATCTTTTCGATCGAGCCGCTCATTTTTTTTATGGCATCAATGGGAACGATGGTCGCTCCGATATGCTGTGTTATAGCCCCGTCTTCCGTGCTCACCACCGAAGATCCTCTAATCCGGTCAAGCAGCGATGTCTTTCCGTGATCGACATGCCCAAGCACACAGACGATTGGCGTTCTGATATTCTCTTTTTTTGCCATCTTATTCACCCGATGAGAGCGCATCGTCCTCCAGATCCGTCTGCAGGAGATAGTGCTGATTGTACCAATCCGTGAAGCAAAAGGATTCCGGTATGCCGTTGCAGATGATCTCCTTTTTGATTCCGGTATCTTATAGAACATCCCTGCTATAAAAAAATCACCCCGTCAAAACCGGAAAGCCCGGCAGATGGGATACATTAAATAGCGTCCGTTACAAAATAAAGAGGGTACATCTGCCAGGGTGGGGTAGCTGGTCATCCTAGGGGACTGTGGATCCCCCGACCCGGGTTCGAGTCTCGGCCCTGGCCTATTTTATTGCTTGTTTAACCTGATTTTCATCGGGAATTGGCACGAATCAGGATTGTTTTTCCTTCGCACCAGACGCAAGTGACGGGATCGGGCTGTATCAGGTGGTATCTTTGCAGGGCATCACCCATCTTAAAATATCATCAGTGTCATATGCTTTCTCAAACGGTTTTTACGTTTGGACGGATAAGTCCAACAAATAACTGGCGGATGTGAAAAGATGAAGAAATTGATGATAATTGTTGTTACCCTGGCGTTTATCACCGGAT
>LKUF01000404.1 GCA_001412335.1 Methanolinea sp. SDB | reverse complement strand
CCGGCGGCGGTTGTGAGTGACTGAATTGGTATTGTGGATGCCAATTCTATTCAGTCCCCCACACAAAACAGCGGGGAGGCGAACAATACATCATCTTTCTTCTCCCTTGTGGTGGAAGTTACCTGTTTGCCTATATTTCATATTTTGGTCGTGAAAATTTTTCATTGGTTTTCCCAATGAGTCCGCAGGTTGCCCGGGAGGTATGTGTGTACGGCGCGTGAGGTTCTTATTCTCTTCTTCCCAGACATCCTGTATTCAAAGCACCCTCTGAGATTCTATTTTCCGGCAATTCAGCAGTGATGACGAGATTTTTTCCCTTGATAAAAAGGTTTATAGTATGGAGGAAGGCAAGCGCTTATAAACGTTCGAATAATAAAACTATGTTTAAGTTTGGGCTTCTGGATGCCCGAACCGACTTCGATATTTTTATTGGGGTCCCTCTAATAGTGCAAAGGAGAGAAGCATGAATCTTAGACAGCCTAATGCCAATGAAGCGACGGCCACCACGAACCGATCCCGTGATGTGGTGCCCATGTCTGGAATTTGTACACGGTGCGTTGACGGGTGCAAGGGAAGTTGTGAGATATGGTTATCCTCGTTTCGGGGGAGAGAAGTACTCTACCCCGGACCGTTCGGGGAGATGACAGCCGGTGCGGAAAAGAACTATCCAATTGATTATTCGCATCTGAACATCCAGGGATACGCAATGGGGGCCAAGGGCCTGCCGGAGGGAACCGAGATAGGGCCTGACAGTGCCGTCTTCTATTCAGTTGACACCGAGACTGAATACGGGTGGGACCAGAAGGTCAAGATGCGCTTACCCATCTTTACCGGTGCACTGGGATCGACCGAGATCGCCAGGGTTAACTGGGAACATTTCGCCATCGGCGCAGCAATATCCGGCATTACCATCGTATGCGGAGAAAATGTCTGTGGAATAGACCCGGGCCTCGAACTTGACAGCAATGGGATGGTCAGGAAGTCGCCGGAGATGGACCGCCGGATCGATATCTACAAAAAATTCTGGGAAGGTTATGGCGAGATGCTTGTCCAGCTGAACGTGGAGGATACGCGGCTTGGAACTGCGGAGTATGTCTCGTCCAAACATAACCTCGATACCATCGAGTTGAAATGGGGACAGGGAGCCAAATGCATCGGCGGAGAGATCAAGGTTGGTTCCCTCGACCGTGCAGCAGAACTGAAAAAGAGGGGCTACATCGTTGTTCCCGATCCAACCCGCTCCGATACGCAAACCGCCTTCAAACAGGGTGCAATAAAAGAATTTGAGCGGCATTCACGGTTAGGCTTCATTTCAAAGGAAGGGTTCCTCGAGGAAGTGGACCGCTTGAAGGATCTTGGCTTCAAGAGGGTCACTTTAAAAACCGGCGCATATTCAGCGGTTGAACTCGCCATGGCGATCCGCTATGGTGCAGAGGCAAAGATCGATCTGCTGACAATCGACGGGGCACCAGGAGGCACGGGGATGAGCCCCTGGCCGATGATGAATGAATGGGGGATACCAACCTTCTACATCCAGTGCCTTGCATACGAGTATGCCGGTCTGCTGAGAAAGCGGGGCATGCGGGTCCCTGATATAGCCATCGCGGGCGGTTTCTCTGACGAACCGAATGTCTTCAAGGCAATTGCCATGGGTAACCCATTTGTGAAAGCAGTCTGTATGGGAAGGGCCCTCATGATACCGGGAATGGTTGGGAAGAATATCGAGAAGTGGATAGAGAAGGGTGAACTTCCAAAGACGGTATCGAAGTACGGTTCAGTTCCGGAAGAGATCTTTGTCACGTACGAGGAACTCAAGGAAAAATATGGATCAAAGTTCAAGGAGATTCCCATGGGCGCTGTCGGGATCTATACATATGCGCAGAAGTTCAAAGTGGGGCTCCAGCAGATCATGGCTGGCAGCAGGAATTTCAATGTCAAATCCATCTCCAGGAATGACCTCATGGCTCTCACAGAGGAAGCGTCGAGTGTGTCAGGTATCCCTTACGTGATGGATGCATATGCCGATGAGGCTCTGACGGTCCTGCTCGACTAAAAAAA
>LKUF01000403.1 GCA_001412335.1 Methanolinea sp. SDB | reverse complement strand
GGTCAGCCACGGCAAACCCGGTGAGGAGTGCCAGGGCGATGACCATAATTGCGAGTTTCTTCATTTGTATTCTCCTACGTTTGAATGCTGACACTCTCAGCATCGTATATCTGGTTCAAGAGATTCGGATATGAATTTTCTATCCGGCAGGGTTCATTCATTGAACCGGGAGGTTAAACGGTTACCATAGAACTCGTTTCCTTCCCCCTGAATTTTCAGGAAAAGGAGAGGATTGTCATGTTGAAATGCCTGGAAAAATCCTCCAGAACGGAGAAGCAGTAATTATGAGCGTATTTTCCGTCCCCTGTTAAAGGACCTGCACGCTACATATTCGTGAAGTTCATGTATTTGGAGAAAAAGTGGTGTATCGGGTCAATCAACTGGAGGATTAATGACCACTAATGAATTCTGCTCTCCCTCCCCCGTATACAGCGAATTGTAGTTCATCTGCTTGTCAAAGACGGTGATTTCACCGGTAACTGTTGTTGCCTCGCTAAATTCGATACGTTCTACGAGGGGTGATGTACCCGTGATGGACACGTGCTCCCAGTCAAATATCCATTGAACCCCACGAGCTTCCATTATCAGAACATTCATGAATGCAGATGCGGAACCCGATGACGGGATCCCGTCAATCAATTCCGTGACGAGGACATCATGCTCAAGTTCGACATACGTGTCAGCGCCCGGTGTGATGAACCTGTCCATTGAATTGGTGCGGACATTAGCAACAGACATGTCGATAGTGCTTCCCGATTCAGCAAAATTACAATTGGCCGGGAAAGTTCGCGGGTGGGTAACTAAAACCGAGTTTCCTTCGTCGTCGCTCCAAAATTCACTGACTCGACCGCCAGCGAAAATACAGAGCATTTCATCTTGTGCCCAGCTACCATTTGATACGCCATCAACCATGATGTACTCGTCAGAGTAGACGCGTGCACCGTCAACACCGACGAATTCGATCTGCTTATCGGCATCGATATTGTACTGCCCAGAAAGCTGCTCGGAAGTCTCGACATCCATATTCTTGTCATAAGCGATTAGACCTAAGCCGTTGGAGTAGGAATCCTCGGTGTATGACGATGTATAGTGAGTTGATTCACCGCTAAGTGGCGGAATGCCGCTCAGACCCGCATCATCGATGGTGATTCTCCACTGGACATCAGTGGTTGATGCAAAGTTACCTGTCGCATCAATTGTCGTAGCAGTGGTGATTCCCTGGGTCTCAGGCGTCTGGTTGATTCCAGGATCAGCCACGGCAAATCCACATATCAGTGCTATCAGAATAATTGCGATTGTTGCAATTTTTTTCATCGAATCCTCCTTGTTACCTGCACATCAAGACTTTATTGAAAGCAGGGGTGGTGAATTGATCATAAAATCACGTCCACTTAAATACGTATCGAAATAATCCAATTCATCAAGGTTTCGCGAAAAGG
>LKUF01000402.1 GCA_001412335.1 Methanolinea sp. SDB | reverse complement strand
CGTTCCACCGGTGAAAAATCGACACCCTGCTGGAGCCCTTCCACGTCGACATTCGTGTAAAGAAGCGATCCGGCACCCCTCTCCTCGAAGATCCGGGCCCAGTCGAGGTAATCGCCGGCCGCTTCCTGCCAGCCTTCCACGGCCACGTCTCCTCCCCGTGCGTCGACCCCTGCCATGATATGCTCCGGTCCGAAGCTATCGGATAATTCCGTGAGGATATCGGGGTTCCGGATTGCCAGGGTGCCGATGATGACCCTCTCGACGCCCGTATCCAGCCAGGATTCGGCGTCGGCAAAGGACCTGATGCCGCCGCCGAGCTGGATCTCGACACCGGTCTCGGTGACAAGGTCCCTTATTACTGCGGCATTCTTTTCTGCCTGGCCGAAGGCGCCATCCAGGTTCACGACGTGGAGGGCCTCTGCCCCCTCGTCGAGCCAGCGGTGCGCACAGTCCAGTGGATGGCCAAATACCGTGGCAGACTCCCTCCTTCCCTGGACCAGCTGCACACAACGCCCGTCGAGAATGTCAACTGCAGGAAATACTTTCATATCAGCGTATCATCCGTTCTATGGACATCACCAGGATGTCTCTCGCACCTGCTCTCTTGAGCAGGTTGATGAGCTGGTATACCCGATCCTCACTGACCACCGCATGGACCGCCACCAGGTCCTCCCTGGAGGCCACATCCATCACCGTCGGTCCTGAAAGGCCGAACAGGACATCCTTCACATCATCGAGGGATGAACGATTGACATTCATCATCAGGTAGCACTGTCCCCGTGCCAGGAGGACGCTCTCCAGCGCAAGCACGATCTCCTCGATCTTTTCAGATTTCCTCTCAGCCGAATCGTGATTGCAGATGAGGATGGTGCTCGAGTCGAGGACATTATCCAGTACCCGAAGCCTGTTTGACCGGAGCGTGCTTCCTGAACTGGTCAGGTCGATGATGGCGTCTGCAATGCCGAGGTAGGGGGTCGCCTCGCATGCACCGCCCACGGGCACGATGGTTACAGGGATGTTGTGTTTTTTGAAATATTGCCGTGAGATGTGGGGGAATTCGGTCCCTATGCGGCCACCTGAGAGATCCTCGACAGATTCAGCTCCTGAATCTTCCGGAACCGCCAGGACCAGGCTGGCTTTTCCGAACTTGAGATCGAGAAGCTCCCGGACATCGACACCCCGCTCCATGACCATGTCCCTTCCCGTGATCCCGACATCCGCAGCTCCGTTTGCCACATATTCCGGTATATCAACGGGCCGTGCGAACAGGACCTCGATACCGGGGTCGGGCGTCCGCGAGATGAGGCGGCGGTCGCCCTCGTCGAGCAGGTGGAGGCCGCTCTTTTCCATGAGGTCCATGACAGGTCCTGAGATACGGCCCTTGTTTGGAATTGCCATCCTGACCGTTGTGCGGCCCTGGCTTTCCTGGTGTTCAGAACGTCCTGACTTCTCCACGGATGATCTTCTCGGTGATGCAGGTGATATTCGCGAGTCCTTCGTCAATGATCCCTTCGATCTCGGCGGTTATTTCCGGCATCCTGATCTCGGGGCTGGGGAGGACCTGGATGCTTGCAACCAGCGGCTGGTCTATCGGCTTTCCGATCTGGGAGAGGAGCCGGATATAGATCTCCTCGATCCCGTCCACCTTCTGGACGCATTCCTGCCCGAGCTGTGTTGCAAGTATGTTGTAGATCTTCCCGATGTGATTGATCGGATTCTTGCCGCTGGTGGCTTCCATGCTCATTGGGCGGTTTGGCGTGATGAGTCCGTTGCACCTGTTGCCGCGGCCCACAGACCCGTCATCGCCCATCTCGGCGGATGTGCCCGTGACGGTGAGGAATACACTGCCCGAGTTGATGTCGTCTGCGGTATTGACATCGACGACGACGTTCCGGTTCGTGAATTTCTGTGCGACGGAGAGCGCATGCTCCTGCAATATATCCTTATTTTCACAATAATCGGCAAGGCCGCTGCAGTGCCTGTCAACCATTGCGCAGGCGAGCGTGAGCGTGATCGTATCGCCGTCCCTGAGCCCCATGATCTTGATATCGTGCCCGATGGCCGGGTATTTCGGCCGCAGGACTTCGTCGATGTAATCGCTGACAGCCTTCACGATCGTCTCTGTCTCTGAGAACGGCGCATGGCCCACACCAAACGAGGTGTCATTTGCCCGGGGGATATTATCCTGGCACGGCCGGAAGACGTCCCGGAGATCGGTCGACCCGGTACCGAGCTTGCAGTCAATGATGATGTCCCTGTTAAGGTCAAGGTTGGTCAGCGTCTTTCGGAAGTAGTTGCGTGTTGCCTCGAGCGCGATCGAATCCGTTGGAATATCGATACCATCGAATTTCTTCGTTGCACGACCGTTTATCAGCATGTATATCGGCTTTATGATCTTTCCGCCGCCGTATTTGGGAATGGATTCCCCTGCCACTATCTCTCCCTGGTCGGTGTTGTGGTGCAGTATTGCGCCGCATTCCTCGAGGTAGGCCAATGAAAGGGCCCGGCTCACCGATTCGGCTATCCCGTCTGCAAGGCTGTCCGGGTGTCCGATACATTTCCGTTCCACGAGCTCGATCTGCTGCTGCTCAAGCGGGACCTGGTGCAGGGCTTCCACTCTGATGTTTCTCTTCATTAAATCCCTCGATGCATGATTATATAGTCAGAATAAAAAGGATTGGAAATCACTTAATCATTCCTTTTGGACAATTCCAATATAACAACGGTTTTTTATATATAATCTCGCAAGCGGGCAC
>LKUF01000401.1 GCA_001412335.1 Methanolinea sp. SDB | reverse complement strand
CACAATCCCCGTCTACACGGTCGAGATGGTTGAGAAGAAGTCGACAGCCGTCCGCCTGGGTGAACTGGGAACAAAGGTGGGAAGGACGGTCAGGATCGAGGGGGAGATAGCCCAGATCAAGCAGACGAGTGGCCCCACGATATTCACGATCGTCGACGAGTCCGGCACCGAGAATGCCGCCGCCTTCGTGGAAGCAGGGGTCCGGGCATATCCCGAGGCAGAGCTCGAGGATATCGTCCGGATCGTCGGCGAAGTGATGATGCGGAACAACCAGCTCCAGATCGAGGTGGACTCCCTTGTCCTTCTTGCCGGAGAGGAGGCCGAGCGTGTACGGGACCGCATAGAGAGCGCTCTTGACAGGCGGGCCGAGCCCGAGGATATCCCGTTCCTCGTCGAGAGCGACGTCCTGGAACGATTAAAACCCGAGATGCGGAAAGTAGCAAAGATCATTCGAAAGGCGGTTTTTTCCGCACAGCCGATCATTCTCCGGCACCATGCCGATGCCGA
Organism: Methanolinea sp. SDB; assembly: GCA_001412335.1. Classification (GTDB taxonomy): domain Archaea; phylum Halobacteriota; class Methanomicrobia; order Methanomicrobiales; family Methanospirillaceae; genus SD8. The sequence continues at coordinate 3,972 of LKUF01000401.1, read as the reverse complement.
CGGGATATGCTCGGCCGTGGCGATCGAGCAGGCAGTCACCTCTCTCATCCGGGAGTCGGGCGGTGACTACGACGCCGACTATTTCCTCTTCAAACGTGCACCATCAAAAGCGCCGTTCTACGAGATAGAAGATATCACCCGTGATCTCGATTATGCATTGAAGGACCATGCCCGCTTTGGCCAGAAGATGCCTCTCATCGTTCTCACCGACAACGGCTCAACAGAAGAAGACCTCCCATCGCTGAAGATGGCCGAGATCTATGAACTTCCGGTCGTGGTCGTGGATCATCACCACCCTGACGAGATCGTCGACCAGTACCTCGGAGGCCATGTGAATCCCTATCATGTCGGCGGGGATTTCGGCATCACTGCAGGGATGCTCGGGACCGAAGTGGCACGCATGATCAATCCTTCGATCGAAGACGTGATACGGCATTTTCCGGCCATTGCGGCTGTAGGGGACAGGAGCGATGCACCTGAACGCGGCCGGTACCTCCAGGTTGCCAGCGACCGCTTCACCGAGGACGACTGCAAGGATATTGCACTGGCACTCGACTACGAGCAGTTCTGGCTGCGCTTCAACGATGGGAGGGAGCTCGTGAAGGACATCCTCGACATCAAGGGCAACAATGACCGCCACAGGAAATTGATCACGTTGCTCGTGGAAGGGGCAAACATGGCCATCGAAGACCAGATGAGTGCCTCCATGCCTCATGTCCGCCAGCAGACCCTGACGAATGGTGCAGAACTTTTCCTGCTTGATGTCGAGATCCATGCGCACAAGTTCACCTTCCCGCCCCCTGGCAAGACATCGGGGGAAGTGCATGACCGCCTCTGCCGCCAGCACCCCGACTCGCCGGTGGTCACGATAGGGTTTGGTCCCGACTTCGCCGTCCTGCGCTCGAGGGGTGTCATGATGAATATCCCCCGGATGGTACGCGAGCTCCGCGAAGAGATCCCGGGAGGCGGGATAAGCGGTGGAGGCCACCTCGTTGTCGGAAGCATCAAGTTCGTTGAAGGTATGCGACAAGAGGTGCTGAAAGGGTTGATCGAGAAGATCTCCATCGTCGGGGCGGGCATGTAATCCTGTCCCGGCATTTCCATTTGGTAAGTCCGAAAAAAACATTCTTATATCTCGAATTTCGGCAAGATTTCTCATTTAAATCCTTTCTCCCGGGTGGCGTGAATAGATATGTATAAATAGTGCCCATGAAATACCAGATCTCAAACACTGAGGTGACATGCAGTGGCATCTCGAAGAATTCGTGATAGATATAACGATACCCAGGACCGGATAATTCAGTACCTGACCGCAGGGCTGAAGAAGGGGAAGCATTATTTCAAATCCAAGTATATTGCAAAGGAACTTGGGCTCTCCCCCAAGGAAGTGGGTACAAATATGGCCATCCTGTCAGAGATCTGCCAGGAGCTGGCCATCATCAAGTGGAGCTATTCGAACAGCACGACCTGGATGGTAACATCCCGGTCGGTATAAATTTCCTTTTCAAAGAATCCTGTTTTGTGGTATGACAAAAGTTGCAGAGATAGAATCGGAGATCGAATTCGTGGCCGTCATCAATGACCAGAAAGACTGCCTGATGGCCCAGGACAATACGCAGGACGACCCGGCCTGTATGTGGTTCAATATCGATGTTCCGAAAGGCCACGGCCTGAAAGCGGGTGACCGCGTCCGGATAACCGTTGAAAAACTGTAGGCATTGCAACGACCTCCCGGTCATCGCAGCCAATTTATTATTCTTATCGCTTTTTGGCAAAGATTTCGCGGATCTCTTCCAGCCTGCGTTCCTGGAACCGGATGTTTAAGTCCATGCTCTTTATCGCCATGCCGATCTCGTCACTCACTGTTGCGTTCTCGTCATATATCTTGTAGGTATTCTCGAGGATCTTCAGGAGCCTCCGGTTGATGTCGATGCTCCGTCTCAGGCGCGAGTACTCGTCAATCAGGTGCTGGTCAATACCCTCCTCCTGGGCCATCCGGATGTCCATCTCGATCATCCGGCGACGGTTGAGGAGGTTTTCGATGGCATCGTAGAGCTCACGGTGGGTGATGGGTTTCATGATATAGTCTTCGATGTAAATCCCGTATTCCTGGGCCTCGCTGGGGGTGAGCTGTTTTGCGGTGAGCATCATCACCGGAACATCCTTGAGGCTATGCCGGTTCTTGATATGCATGAGCGTCTCCCAGCCGTCCATGGGCTCCATCATGATATCGAGGAGGATGAGATCCGGTTTGACGGTATCGAGGATCTCCAGGCATTCTTCACCGCTGTATGCGGCGACGGAACGATACCCCCCACGTTCCAGCATGGTCATGAAGATATCTACAATGAAGGGGCTGTCATCGACTACCATCACCGTATACATCAGATTGACCCTCCAATCTCCCGGGCAATAACCTCCAGGTCGGAGATTGCGCGGGTCTTCTCAAGGTTCGTCTCCAGCACGGCCACGATCAGGACTTTCTCACCTGCTCCGAGAATGACCATTGTCGAGTCTCCCCCGCCGATGGTGACTACATCGGGTGATGGTGCCTTGATAATGCCGGTCGCCGATTCGGAGGAAGCAAACAAGGTTGCAATCATGGCGGCAAACCAGGGTTCATTGAATTCACCAGCTATTGCATTTCCAAGCATGATCCCGTCCCGGGACACCAGTGCACAGGAAGCGATGCCTTCCACTGCGCCTATCTTCAGAATAAAATCCTGTATCTTTCCCTTAAGCATGAGCTCACCCGATCCTGCCAGCTGCCTTTGCAGAGCGGCGCCAAACAGTACACATTATTTTTTTCCTATTTCATATCTTTGTGCTTTCGTCACTATCCGAATCCGAGCCATGGGGGTGTGTCACCGGCGGAGCGGTTGCCATGAAAATAGCGAAAAAAAGAGAAGGTACATAAGGGTTCCTGTCTAAGAAAATAAGAGCGGGGCCATAGGGTAGCCTGGCCATCCTAGGAGACTGGGGGTCTTCTGACCTGCGTTCAAATCGCGGTGGCCCCATTTTTGATTTTTCCGATGTGTTGCCATGAAACTGGACGAACGCTGTTTCGACTGTCTCCTCTCGAGGGTCGTCCTGGAATGCGATCTCTGTGGTGCCGATCCACGGTTTGCCCGGGAAGCCCGGGGATCCTGCGAGGAGCTTCTCGATGTATTGAAGGACAAGCCGCTCTCGCACCCTGAGATCGCAAGCGCCATTCACCGCCGCGCCTATTCCCTTCTCGGGTGCGATGACCCGTTTCGTGACCTCAAGGAGGAGGGAAACCGCCAGGCAATGGAGGTCTGCAGGAGCGTAAGAGACCGGCTCTCCGGTTTCCGCGACTATGTCCTCGCCGCGGTTATCGGAAACACGTTTGATTACGGTGTCCGGTCGCACACGGTGACCGACAACTTCCGGCAGTACTTCGATCGTGAATTCAAAAAAGGGCTCGCCATCGATGACACGGACCGGATCCTTGAACTGACGGGGAGGATCGTCTACTTCACGGACAACTGCGGGGAGATCGTCTTTGACCGCCTTCTCCTGGAGTACCTGCACGCGCACGGTTCCGCCATCACCCTTGCGGTGAGGGACGCCCCAATCCTCAATGACGCGACGATGAAGGAAGCCCGCGAACTGCACCTGGACCGGTTCGTCGATGGTATCACCACCACCGGGTGCGGGGCGGAACTCGGGGTGCGGCTCGACTGTATGCCCCCTGTCCTGGAATCGGCATTCTCGGATTGCACGCTTGTCATTGCCAAGGGGATGGCCAACTACGAATCGCTCTCTCTCCTCTCCGGGCTCCCCCCCGTCGCCTACCTGATGGCCGCGAAATGCGACCCCATCGCCGAGGAGATAGGTGTTCCCCGGGGCTCGAAGATCGCAATGCTTCGGGAATAACACAGGACATCTGTCTGGAATCCACCCGGGATCCTGTCTTTGAACGTGCCTCACGTGAAAAATCATTGGATACTG
>LKUF01000400.1 GCA_001412335.1 Methanolinea sp. SDB | reverse complement strand
ACCGAGAGCCCGGTCGTGGTAGGATACCGCTCCCCGCCCTGGACATAGTAATACCAGTACTCCTCGTCCGCACTCTCGTGCCAGTCCCAGTTTCCAAACGCGTGGATGCCCCACGGGTTCGTTGATGTGTCGGCAAAGAAGACCAGGCGCATCCCTGTGGCATAATCCGGGACATACCCTTCATCCGCCCTGTACCAGGTGATCACCATCTTCCCCTGGCGCAGGGGTGGATCATAGACATTTTCATAGGAAAATTTTTTCACAAACCCGTCCGACGCCCTGATTTCGACACGATCACCCGGATCCATGCCGCCCGCCAGTTCACAGAGATCGCGGAGATCGGTCCCCTTCACCGCCCCCATGTCCTTCTCCCGCACATTCATATCTTCTGCGGGGTTCCAGCGCTCTTCGGGATCATCCACGAATACCGGGCCCTGGTGGTAGTAGTGCGTCGTCCCGTCGCCATACACGGGGAGGTTCGCCTGCATCCACTGGTAATCGACGGTCCGTTCGGCAAGCAGCGTAACTCCATCAGGTGCGTACTTCTGGACATGCACCTGGGTGCTCACGGCCGATGCTGCCTGGATGACGACCAGCAGGACAAGAACGCCGAAGACGGCATCTCTCACGTGTATCCCTCTCCTATGGCAGACCCTGGCACCCGGGTCTCCTGTATGATTACCTCTCCATCTCGATTGTGGTGTCACGTGAATAGGAGTATCCCAGATGCAGGCAAAAATGTTGCTATTTTCGTTATTTTTTAGATTTGTTAAATTAACCTAATTAATTTACTGCCTATCGGCCATTCTTCTTCCTGCGATGGAAGACGGTGTAGTACAGGACAAGAACTACGAGCGCCCCGATAATGGAGAGGATGACAGGGCTTGCCAGGATCTCTCCGATAACCGTCCTGCCGACAAGTCTTACCTCCACCACCATCGGATCCGATATCCAGCTGTTGTCGAGTGCGTCCCGATACCGTATCTCCGTATCAAGACCGTACTCTTTCTGCGTCGCAAACTTGTCCGCCGAGATCTCGAACCGTGCGACTGCACGCTCGCCAGGCCCGAGATCGCCAAGGAATGCGATATTTTTGGTACTGGTGAAGGGGTCCTGGGCGATGATCCTGGCCTGCGCACTGTATACAGGTGTCTCTCCGACATTCTCGTACTCGACCGTGATGGTCTCCGAAGACCCGTGGTACATCTCGACTGCAGGGGACAGCACGTTGAACCGGATCTTGCCCCCCACCGGGATGCCGACGGTTATCGTCTCCGACCTGACAGTGTCACCCCGCTCATCCACATATTCCACAGTCACGTCGAGGGGGTAGGTGTTCTCCTCCGCGCTCTCAAGAACATTTACCTTGAACCGTGCCTCGAAAGTCTCGCCCGGCGAAAAATCACCGATATAGACACTGGAATCGACAGGGACCACGGGGCTCTCGTCGTTTTGGAGGATGAGCAACAACGCGGATCGTCCCTCCAGGTGTCCGGAATTGGCGACCATCAGGGTGACATAGCCCTCACCTCCGGCATTGAGATGCTCCGGTTTCGATTCCAGGATCCGGGGAACGACCTCGGCTCGGATCTGTACAGGGACCGCCAGCGTTGTATTCCCGGTCCGGTAGTGATAGATCGCAGTGCCGGCATCGGCGAGCTCGGTATCATGAAGGTACGTATACGAGAGCTTCAGGAGAAGCGGATACGTCCCCCCGGGTGCATCGGATGCTATCCTGACAGAAAATGGGACAGTGACCGTCTGGCCTCCGGCGATCTCCCCGACCATCTGGGGATCGGTCCTGACGGTGACAGGGGCGTCGCCTGCTTCGAGTGCGGCAGTCACCATCAGGGCAGTGTTCGGCAGTTCGCCGTCGTCAGGGGAATGCGCCGATAGAACCTTGATCTCGTTTATACCGCTGTTCTGGATGGCTACCATGATCTCGGCATCCGATCCCGGGCTGAATTCGGCGATACCGGAGACAGTCGCCTCGAGATCGGGCTCCCCGTGCAGGTAGGTTGCCGCTCCGCTGGCCAGGGAGACCAGGAGAAGCAGCAGCAATGCAGTTGTATATACCCGGCGCATGAAACAGGCCTCTTTTGTTGTCATAAAAATAACAACATATTCCTATAAATAGCTGTGTCCCCGGGCCTGCAAATCCCCTCAGAACGACAAACGACACTCATACAGAGAATTCCTGGGTCGCGATGAAGCCATAGGGGATATCACTCCTGTCAGGTTCATATGCCACACCGACGCCGATCGTCCTATAGAGCTCTTTTACAATATTCTTCCTGTGACCGGGGCTCTCCATCCACTGCTCGCAGACGATGTGCTGCCCCACGAGATCGGGATCGGCCGACTCGGAATATGTCGCCATGGTCGCCGCAATATTCTCTGCCGCGGTGAGATACCCTGCCTGCCGCACCCTCTCGGCGAACGTGTATCCGTAGGGCGAATCATGCGCGAAGAAGTTGTTGTCGCGCATGTCGTCCGAATGCGCCATCGCCAGTTTGGAGAGTTCCGGATCAACGGTCAGCAGGGGGACGCCCGCCTTCGCCCGCTCGATGTTCGTGTATTTCACGATGGCGGCGGAGACGGCTTTTTCAAGAGATGTTGGCTCTGA
>LKUF01000399.1 GCA_001412335.1 Methanolinea sp. SDB | reverse complement strand
AGCCGGGACCCGAATTCGGGGTTCTGGAAAAACCCTCCGCGCGGCACCATCAGGCTCAGCCAGATATTGTTCAGGATCGTGGAAGCAAACGAAAACGTCATGGCGGCGGCCGCGCCGTCAATCGAGAGCAGAAAATCCATCCCTTTGGCAGCCGTCACATTCGGCGCGGCGGCTTGCGCCTGCTGCCCTTCTCCCGGCAGCTCGACGGTCGAGCCGTCCGGCAGGGTCAGTATCTCTCCGCCGGGCAATCTCAGGGACATGCGGCCTCCTAATGGCTGTGATGGTTGGTGTTACCGGCCGTGTCGACGATCGACCCGTCGGATGTGATGTTTCCCGTCGCGCTGATCGGCCCGTCGACCGCCAGGCTCCCGGTGATCGTAAAGTTGCCCATCATCGTCGCTACGTGCCCGCCGCCGCCCAGCGTCTGGATATTGAGCGCATCGGTCAGTATGGTCACTGCCGGGGCCGATATCTGCGCCGATTCGGACGCCGTCACGGCGACCTGTTTTGTGTTGACCTGCACATCCTCAGACGCATCGACCGTGACATGATCGCATCCGTATACATGGACGGTTTTGCCGCGTTTCAAATGGATCGCCTGCCCCTGATCGTCATACAGGCAGACCTCGCCTTCCTCCACCTGAACCCGGTACCGGCGGTCATCTGACGCAATCATGAAAACCACGTTGCCCTGTTTCAGGCACACGCCCTCGGCGCCGCTGCGCGGCCGTGAGGTAAACCCGTAATGCTGGAAATATTCCCGGCCGTCGATCGTCTCTCCGGGACGGCCCGCGCCGGAAAAACGCTTGATGGCCCCCTCGATTACGCCGCTGATAATGGTCCGGATCGTTTTCGTCATGCCGGAAGCACTCCGAGCTTGGATAGTTTGAGCACGGTCCGAGGCCCAGTGTCCCTGGACAGCTCGAACGCCCGCGAGTAAATCAGGTGGTTGCCCTCGATGCCGAACGCCTCGTCGATTACATGGCAGACGGCGTTTGGCTGATAATTTTTCCCGGTCTGGCTGTGGCCGGGCAGCGTATAGGTCAGGGAAAATCCCTCGAATTGCTGGTTTTCCATCAGCACGCGCGCGTATCGCTCCGGGAGCAATCCGTCATGTTGCGCCTCGGCCACGAACGGCTTGTAAAACGGAAAACTTT
>LKUF01000398.1 GCA_001412335.1 Methanolinea sp. SDB | reverse complement strand
CCAGATATTGCGACCGTTTTGCGGTATGTCCAGTCGTCCAGGAAGTCCACATTATCATTTTGTCCTGGAGTGGCACCTGTTCCTGTTACCACAATTGGGTGTGACAGAGTCTCTCCAAACCATTCCACATTTTCTTTGAGCATGCGATACTGGGGTGTATACGTTCCTGAAGTCCCAGGAGCAACCATTGCAAATGTGAACGTGTAGGACTCGCCGGGTTCAATTATCGTTCCAGACGGAATATTGAGACGTTCCGATCCAAATACTCCAGTATAACCTACCTGGGTATCCACATAGCCAAGCCTGACAAGGTCGTTCTCCGACCATGGGAGCGTACCGGTATTCTTCACAGTAATGGATACATACTGACTCTGCCCTGCTGTCATTGTTGCAGGAATTGTCTCCGAGACCAGAGCCGAATTATATACAGCGGGTCCGGTCGCCGCTTGTACTTGAATCTCCTTGGTATATGATGCCCACGTGGCCTCCACAGTGCCAGCACAATTCGCACCTTTCACATACTGGTTCACAGTATAGGTCCCGGCTTTTTGGTACGCATGTTTGGGGTTGGGATCGGTCGAAGTTGCTCCGTCACCAAACTTCCAGTAGTACTGGACAGGGTTCCCTGTCGATTCGTCAATGAACTGGATGGTTCCAGGGACCGTCTGCTTCCAGCTGAAATGCGCAACGGTTGGACACTGGCAACAACGGAGCTTGCTGTTGATAAAGTTGTATGTGACCTCGTAATTGTCGATATCAAGATCAAACGATATATCAGGGGAAATCTGCTTCCAACCGGACTGGGGGGTTTCTTTTAACTGGTATGATCCAAATGGAACGTCAAGGAATTCATACCTCCCGTTCGCGTTTGTGGCTCTTGATGCGTATAGATTTCCTGTTGCGGAATTATACAGTGATATGGTCCAGCCCTCAAGGCCCAAGTTGTCTCCCTGACTCCGTTTATATCCACTGACAGTCCCGTAAGGATAGGGATTATTATTGAAATTCTGGTCAACATAGAAGGGATTCTGATCATTTATAATCAGATTTTCGATAAATGTCGAACCCACAGAATTCCAATGCGGCTTCATGACCTCGCTGACTTTGTATGTAACGTCGTATTTCAAGTTCGTGAAATTGTAGAAGCCGTCTGTATCAGTTGAGGTGGACCTGATGAAATCCCCGGAGGTCTGGTTATACAGGTTGATCGTCCAGCCGGATAGGCCGTTGCCGGTCTCTTCCCAGATTTTGTACCCGCTGATGTAGCCAACCTGCTCTTCTTGTTCGTTCGTGAAGTTGTACGGAGTTGTTACGGGCA
>LKUF01000397.1 GCA_001412335.1 Methanolinea sp. SDB | reverse complement strand
TTCTCCTTCTTCCTTCCCCGGACCGTCAGGATGCTTATCATCCCGGTTATGAATATGGCGATATAGAAGATCCCCAGGATTGCTTCCAGGGTCGCAAGGGCCCGCACTCCGTCAACCATCGGGTATATGTCCCCCGTCCCCGTCGTCGTAAGCGTGATGAAACTATAATAGAGCAGTTTTGGATATGCATGAAGCGGTTCCGAAAAGAGTGACCCCTCAAACGCGAAGGAACCTGGCCAGAGGTTCTCGACCAGGAAATATGCCGTCGCAAAGACGAACCCAACCAGGAGGTAGACACAGACGGCCCCCGAGATCGTCCGGCTGGAGATCTCGTCGCTCCGGAGCAGGTCAAAGAGGATGACGAAGACCACGAACGAGTAAAAGAGAATCATCAGGGCGTACTGCAGGACAAATCCTGATGAAATTCCAAACCCGAGGAAGAGAATCCCGCCTGCAACTGACCCGAGGGCGATGCAGGTGGCGGCAAGTACCGGTATGCGGCGCTCGCACAGCGCATAGATCCCGGTAAAGAGGATGACGAACATGAAGCCGGTGAGCAGGAGGGCCCCGATACCGGGACTGGCAAATAGCGGGGAGAGCGAGATCACGACGATGAGGGAGAGAAAGAGAACGATGTACGGGTAATGAAGCCCTTCATCGTCTTTTCTCCTTCGCTCCAGGAATTTCATTCTCCTTCATTCTCCGTAAAAATACATCTCCCGGGAAGGAAAAGAATCTTTTTCCGCCCGGTATCCGGATACAGAACCGGTACCGCATGCTGTGCCCTCCCGTCAGACGGGTGCAGAGAATCCGGCATACTTCTCCTGTTCCAGCAGGGCGTCCATCAGCACGAGGGCAAGCATCGACTCTGCGACAGGAGCTATCCGCGGGACGATGCAGGGGTCATGCCTGCCTTCGATCAGGATCTCGGTCTCTCTCCCTTCGATATCGAGCGTCTTTTGAGGGCTGGAGATGGAGGGCGTCGGCTTGACTGCTATGCGGACGACGATATCAGATCCATTCGATATCCCGCCAAGGATTCCTCCCGAGTGGTTGGAGAGAAACCCTCCCTCTCCCATCTGGTCGTTCTGCTCACTGCCATACACCCTCGCCGCGGCAAAACCATCCCCTATCTCCACTCCTTTCACGGCACCGATGCTCATCATGGCATGCGCGATCAGTGCGTCCAGTTTCCCGAATACCGGGTCGCCAAGCCCCGAGGGGCAGTTGCATGCACGGATCCCGACCACGCCTCCGACGGAATCGCCTGCTGCAATGGCTTTTTTTATCTCCTCCTCCATGTCACAATGAATGGTCTTTCCATGGATCTCGATGACCGTAGAGTCGATCGCAATCCCATACCGGGAGAGACATCTCATCGCGACGGCACCCGCCGCCACCCTCGCAAC
>LKUF01000396.1 GCA_001412335.1 Methanolinea sp. SDB | reverse complement strand
TATGCATATTATTATATCGGGTAGGAGCGCATCACTGGTACCCGGAAATTGACCGCTTATGCCAAAGAAGATTGCATGGAACAGGAAAGATCAATTGCTTGACAAGGCTGATGAACTGGTCCTGAAAGCCGATATCCTGGCTCATGAGAGTAAATACGAAGAGGCAAACGAGTATTACGACAAAGCCCTGGAGATTGTGCCGGGAAATGCCGATGTCTGGGCATTCAAGGGGATCACGCTCGAGGGCGGCCTTGGGAAAGGGGAAGAATCCATGAAGTGCTGGCAGAGGGCCCAGCAGCTGGATCACGAGATTGCAGAAGCCGTCGATATGACAAAAGAAGAGGACGGGGCTGCAGACTTCGAAGGAATCGACCTTGAATCGATACATGGCGGGTGCAGGGAGACGATAGTCCGCCTGATGATGAAGGGCGGCCCGAACAAAAGATGATACCGTAACCCTTTTTTTAAGGAGATATCAATTCAGCCGGGAATAGATCCTTTTGAGGGAACTGTCTCCCCCATGCCGGCATAATGCCGTTTTCATCCCGATTCAGCCCTCTCCCGGCCTGGTGAGTCCTCTTCTTCAGCGACTTGATCGTCCGGCTATTCTTTTTTCGCCTTCTGCGCCGCTTCCAGCTCAACGAGTATCGGTGCGATTGTCCCGGTATCCACGCTTCGCCTTGCCAGGCGTGTCAGTCTTCTTACGTAATGGATATGTGTGAGCTGGAAACTGACCAGCAGGCCAAAACAGAACGTCACGATGCTGATCATGATGTAATATGCGATATCAACCATTCCTTCTTCACCAATCCCTGCCTATGACTCCCTCTCCATCTCTGCGATCAGGGGGACGATGGTGTCAACCCTCTCGCATTCCTTTGCCACGGTGAGAAACCGTCCATGGTAGTATCTCTTCATCAGCAGGTATCCCAATATCAGGCCGATGAAGAACATCAGGACCCCGATTATCACGTATACAAGCACGTCATCCATTTGAATGCCCCCAACTCCTCCACTGATGAATTCTTCAAAATGTACTTATATAGTTATCTTTTCGTCATCTGTACAATTCATACGTCCGGGAAAGTTCATGGCATCCCCGGTGGTGGATCCCGAATACCGTGCCTCTTTCAAAAAACAGCAAAGCAACATTGAAATTAGATTAAGAAGATAAACCGTCTGGGGTGTACATAATTACCATCATCACCTTTGCGCATCACAAGGGTGGAACCGGCAAGACCACGTCCTGCCTGAATATATCAGGTTTTTTGCAAAAGGCAGGAAAGAGAGTACTTGTCATAGATATAGATCCCCAGGCGAACGCCACGTCCGGTCTTGGGATCGATCCGTCCTCGCTCGACCGCTCAATATACGATGTCTTCATGAGCAGCGTGGAAGACTATCCACGTGTTTCCATACGGGATGTGACCCTTCATACCGAACCAGGGATCGATATTGCGCCTTCCACTCTCGACCTGGTGGGGGTAGAGCCATTCCTCTACATGATCGAACACCGGTTCCGTATCTTAAAAGACGAGTTATCAGCTGTAAAGGGACGATATGATTTTATCCTGATAGATACCCCGCCAAGCATGGGCCAGCTCGTCATCAACGGCCTCATTGCCGCAGACCACACCATCGTCACATTTGACCGGGGTGTCTTTGCACTGAATGGCCTGAACACGCTGATGACGATATTCGATGATATCGAAGAGATGGTGGGGGAAAAGATATCTCCCGATATGGCAATCCTGACACGCTGGAGCCATGTGAACGGGAAAAATCCATGGTTCATGAAGATCCTCTCTATTCTCGGGATAG
>LKUF01000395.1 GCA_001412335.1 Methanolinea sp. SDB | reverse complement strand
AGTTCATTTTCCTCCATGGCGAACCATTTTATGTTAACCCCGGTCAACCCTGCCCACTTGATATCGCATTGCGGGGGTGGTTCAAGGAGGGGGTGCAACCCCCTCCTGCCAGCTTATATACTCAGACACTCAGGTAGGCTGCAACCCCTCCTCCTGACTTTGTTCCACCAATGTCAAGTGATTGGAAATACGCAAAACTGGAATAAAAACATTCAAATGAATATCTCTGAAAAGTCTATCACGAACAAAAACTCTCACAAACGCAAACCCCCCTTCCCCCACATAAACTATAATAACAACGAATAGAGAAATAAGTGTACTATGGCAGTGAACCAGGCACAGGTGGACCACATCATCTCCACGGCCTCTGCCGACGACCCCGAGGTGAAGCTGCTCAAGCTCCAGGACGAGGTGGAGCTGATCAAGACCTCGATCAAGAAACTCCTTATCGATATCCGGGAACGGATGAACGACCTGGAAAACCCCATCGTGGTGGGGCAGAGCGGAGGAGGATACGGACAAGATGAGGCTTCGACCAGGATGGCAAGCATGCTCCGGGACACGTCATCGGCTGTCGAATCCGCAGCCGGCGCCCTGAAGGCAAGCTCTGATTCCAAAAAGTCTGACGATTCGGAGAAAGTGAAGGCTGAAAGCCCTGCCGTAAGCACAGGTCCGGCAGAAACCACGGCTGCACAGGCACAACCCCAGGTGCAGGCCCAGGCAGCCAGGGAAGACCTCTCGGGCCAGCTCGATCTTCTGTCGGCATTCAAGGCCCAGCTCGCGGCAATGCCCGAAAAGGAGGCGATACGCGAGATCTCGTCAGACAAGGTCAGGCTGCAGAAGGTCTTCCGGCTCTTTGAATGGACATCCAAGAACGTGAACAAGTTCGGCCACGACCGCGTCGACCTGATGCTCGAGGCCTACCACGCGATGGGCTATATCACGGACTCATCGTGCAAGCTGGTAAAGGACATGGCCCGGCTCATGCCCGAGAATATCGGGGATATGCACGAGATCCAGGCGAACGAGTTCGTCTCCGAGCTCTACGAGTTGAACCACATCCTGGATCCCTCGGACTCGACACTCGACCGTGACATGATCGAGGTTTTGATGGAGAAGCGGCAGGACAGGGAGAGCCGAAAACTCCTCTCCTCGTCGAGGGCAGAAGAAGAAGAGAGCGAACGCGAGTATATCCGATCCCCGGACAGGACATAGCCAGATGTCGAGCGAGTCGATCGTCACTGCCCTCTTTTTGATCAGTGCAGTGATCGCAGCGGGAGTACTCATCAGTGCCATTTTCCCGGCAATCTATCGTACCGCCGATACCTTCGGGTCTGTCTCGCATGAATCCGACGTGCAGATGAGGACGGATATCAAGATCGTGAATTATTATGCCGATAGCTCCAATGCAAAAATCTGGCTGAAAAATATAGGAACATACAGGATGGGAACAGCAGAAATCGACGATTCCGATATTTTCTTTGGTCAATCTGGTAATTTTGGAAGACTTCCCATTTATGGACATTACGATACTAATGAATTAGGCAATGGTTTCTGGGACCAGGGGGAAACTCTCACGATTACCATCCAAAAAACCGATATCACTGCAATTTGTCCTGAGTGTTGGCCAAGTGCTGAAAATAATGATGCCTACTTCGCAATCGTTCTTCCTACCGGGGTGAGGCGTTCCGTAGAATTTACTGCAGACGTATGAGGTTTTCGCAAAATGGGGTTTGCATCGATCATCGCCACCGCTCTCGGGATCATACTCCTGATCGTCACCGCGTATGTACTTGTGAGTGGCGTGCTTGTCGCAAGCGAGACCGTTGTCGCGGCACAGAAGGAAATGACGGCAATCCAGGTGGAGATGCTCGGGACGTCGCTTAACGTCACGTATCTTGTATCAGATATTATTATAGAAAACAATGGGAATGAGCCAATAAGAGATTTTGATAAGTTAGATGTGTATGTGGTAGATTCATCCAGTGGGCCAACCCTCTATCGCTACCCATCAGACTGGACAATAACTAACCCATCCCCCACCAAGAAACAATTGAATCCCGGTGAGGAAATGACAATCAATTTGATTGGCTATAATAGCACTGTCTCGAGTATGAAAATTGTCACTCCAAACGGGGTCCCTGCCTGCTGGCCCTGAATATGTATCTGTAAAAACCCATCCCAAAACCCCCCCGCCATACCCCGCAACCTCTTCCCCGCATTTTTATTTCCGTCAAGCACTTTTATAAATACGCACAAAGAGAATACTCTGTTGATAATACATGGCGTCGAAGAACGCAGGGCTTGCCGGGCTCCTGGGCGGAGAGGACAGCAACATCCTCTCGACAGGAAACAACGAGATAGACAAGAAGATAGCCGACGGCATCCCCCTGGGTTCACTCACCCTGATCGAAGGAGAAAACGACACTGGAAAGAGCGTGCTTACCCAGCAGATCATCTGGGGAGCAATGAAACAGGGGCTCTGCGTGGACCTCTTCTCGACGGAGATGACCGCAAAGAGCTTCCTCTCCCAGATGGAGTCCATGAGCCTTGACGTATCCGACTATTTCGCCTGGGGGTATGTCCGCCTCTTCCACCTGCACATGGTTGGGTTCAAGTGGAGCAAGGAGGAGATGAAAGGTATCCTGGAGAGGATCGTCCACCACATCCGGAGCAGCCCGGCACAGGTCATCATCATCGACTCTCTCACCATGTTCACCGAGTACACCGCACAGGACTCGATTCTCACCTTCCTCACGAACTGCAAGAACCTGGTCGACCAGGGAAAGACCATCCTCATCACCCTCCACACCTACGCATTCGAGGAGGACACCCTCATCAGGATCAGGTCGATCTGCGACGCCCACCTCTCCATGAAGAAGGCCCTTATCGGCGACAAGTACGTGATGGTGATGGAAGTCGTCAAGGTCAGGGGGGCACGGAAGACCACCGGGAACCTGGTCAGCTTCGAAGTCCACCCGGGCTACGGGATGAAGATCAT
>LKUF01000394.1 GCA_001412335.1 Methanolinea sp. SDB | reverse complement strand
ATCTACCTGCACAGGATTGCAGAACGCGTGGTGGATTGCCATGGGGGATTCCTGCCCGAAGACGAGGCGGCGCTCCGTGATCTTCCCGGAATCGGGAAGGCGACAGCCGCAGCCATCATGGCATTTGCATTCGGTCGCCCTTCCATCCTTGTCGAGACAAATATCCGCCGTGTATTCATTCATTGCTTCTTTCCCGGGGAGATCGGGGTAACCGATGCCCGGATCATACCGCTTGTGGAGACGACCCTCGACCTGCAGAACCCGCGTGAATGGTACTACGCACTGATGGACCTTGGGGTGTTTTTGAAGAAGAAACACGGAAACGCAAACCGGCGAAGCGCCCACTACCAGAGACAATCCGCCTTCCAGGGATCAGACCGTCAGATCCGGGGTCGTATCCTCGACCTGCTCCGGGAGTATCCCGCGATGGAGGTTGACCAGGTTCTCCTGCAGCTTGATGCTGATCCGGACAGGTCCCGGGCACTTCTCATGCAGCTGGAAAACGAGGGTTTTCTCGAGATACGAGGCCGGACTGCAAAGCTGGCCTGAAATATGGAGAAAAGGCAGGTATGCAGCCTGGCGCCCGACAGGTGACGCGACCCCGAAAAACCAGGTTCGATCGTGATCCAATCCGCCCTGGGACTGGAAAACAACCAATTAATAATTTACAACAACCCTATTTTATGAAGGTGTTTGATTGAGCCTTCCCGGTGGACCAACAAAGGACGAGGTCATGGCGATTGTTTTCTTAAAACTCGGTCTTCGAGAGTCGGACATCTTTGTCGATGTCGGGTGTGGTACAGGAAAGATCTCCATCAATGCGGCACCTCTCGTAAAATGGGTGTATGGCGTCGATATGCGTATAGAGGCGGTAAATCACGCCAGGGAGTTCGCTGCACGGGAAGGTGTCGGAAATGCGGAGTTTGTCTGCGGGGATGCAGGAGATCTTCTTGAAACGATTGGTCCGGTGGATGCCGCGTTCGTCGGCGGCTCAAAAGACCTCGCGAGAGTGCTTGCAATCCTTGCCGGAAAGGGCGTGCGGTCGGTTGTCGTGAATGCCGTCCTCCTGGAGACGGCATACACGGCCATGCAGGAGATGAAACGGCTCGGGATGTACACGGAAGCGACGCATGTCTCGGTCTCGCGCTCGCATCCGCTCGGTAAAGGAACGATCTTTCGTCCCCTTGATCCCGTGTACATCATTTCAGGGGGGTGCCGGGAATGCTAGTAGGACTGGGCCTTGGTCCCGGTGATCCGGAACTGCTCACGCTTCGTGCCGTGCGTCTCCTGAAAGAGGCCGATTCCGTCTTCGTCCCCGGGAGGATCGCATACGACCTGGTACAGCCGTACCGGGAAGCGGAGATCCTGGATTTTCCGATGACCGACGATCCTCGCAGGATACGGTCCTCCATGGAGAAGAATGCCGAACGGATAGCCGGTCCTGCCCGCGAGGGCATGGCAGTGCTCGGGATCCTCGGGGACCCGAATTTCTTCTCGACCTTCCACCGGCTCTGCGAAGTGATGCAGGAGAAATACCCTGATATTGCCTGTGCGACAGAGCCGGGGGTGAGCTCGTTCACAGCCTTTGCCTCGGTTGCGGGCGTATCGCTCGGAGACAGTTTCCTCGTGAGCGACGGCAGCGAACCACGGTCCAGGATCCTGCTCAAGGTCAGGAGACCGAGAGAGAAGATCCGGGAGCTGAAAAGAGAGGGTTTTTTCTCCTTTGTCCTCGTGGAACGGATGTTTATGGATGATATGAAGATATATTCCGCAGACGAGCTGCCTGAGACGAGCGATTACATGAGTATCCTCTATGCGGGGCGCTGAATGGGAAAGATCTATTTTGTCGGTGCGGGGCCGGGCGATCCGGATCTCATAACCGTCAGGGGCAACGAGTTGCTGGAGAAGGCGGATCTCCTCGTATATACGGGATCTCTTGTCAATCCCGCCCTCGTGGACCGCTGCCCGGCTGTACAGAAGATTGACAGCTGGGGCAAAAACCTGGAAGAGATAGTACCTGTCATGGTCGATCAGGCCCGGGAAGGAAAGACGGTGGTAAGGCTGCATTCGGGAGATCCGTCTCTTTTTGGTGCGATTGTCGAACAGATGGAGATGCTTGCCAGGGAGGGGATCGAGTATGAAGTGATCCCCGGGGTATCGTCGATGTTTGGTGCCGCTGCGGCCCTCTCCACCCAGCTGACCCTTGGGGGAGTCTCTGATACGCTCATCGTGACCCGTCCTGCAGGAGAGACCCTCGAAGAGGACGATCTGCCTGCGCTCTCCGGGCATGGGGCGACCATGGTGATCTTTCTCGGTTCAGGGAGGCTGGACTACGTAACCTCGCGGGTCAGGTGTCCGCCGGACACACCTGCTGCGGTGGTGTACCGGGCCACGTGGCCTGACCAGAAGATCATCATCGG
>LKUF01000393.1 GCA_001412335.1 Methanolinea sp. SDB | reverse complement strand
AAAAAGGCCGGCCGAATAACGCCAAAAAAGGTATATGGGTTATCTTAATTGATATCGAGCTTTCTCTTTCCCATTGATTCGATATAGGGGATCTCGCTTCCGATCTCCATCTCGGAGACCCTGTCCTCTGGAACGTCTATATCGAAATTGGTAAAGTCCTTCATATCCATGAGCGTCACGGTCGTCCCACTGACGGTGATCACCTGGCCGGTTTTCCGCTCTACAATGGGTATGTATGCCCGTGCCGAGACAGGCTGCACGATCGATCTCTTGACACCGTCAAAAATGCCGGCAACATCTATCCTGGCCTTGGCAGCACCGTGCTTGCCGGGTTTTGAGATCGAGATTCCGAGTATCTTGCAGGGCTCATCCTCGATGATCACGTAGCGGCCCTCGCGCAGTTTTCCAATTTCAGTCTGCTCCTTCATCAGATTCACACTCTTGTTGCGAAACGCACTACCAATTTATCTTTACAGGCTTTAATACATACCCACTGACAACCCGGGTGTGCACGATATCATGGAATTTCTGAAAGCATGCGAAGATATGGCCGGCATGGTGCATGATGCCACAAAAGACCTTGTGGGGACAAAAAGAGCCGGGGAGCTGGTCGGGATCGGGGCTGACCGGACCCCGACCAAGCTCATCGACAGGATAGCCGAGGACTGCATACTTGAATATCTCTCCACAAATCCCCTCTGCCGCACCCTGATCTCGGAGGAGGCGGGACGGGTGGATATCGCGGGGGATCAGGGGACGATATTTCTGGACCCTATCGACGGCACATTCAATGCGATTGTCGGAATTCCGTTCTATGCGCTCTCGGTGGCCTACGCAGAAGACGGGTTTGTCAGGAAGGCCTTTGTGCGGAACCTCGCAAACGGCGAGACGTTTACTGCAATCCATGGAAAGTCTGCATTCCTCGACGGAAAGGCGATCCAGGTCTCGGATATCGGGAATCTTCACAGAAGTGCACTCTCCGTATATGGAAGGAAATTCGATCCCGGCCGTGTCATGCACCTCGGTGAAAACATCCGCCGCTGGAGGCTCCTTGGCGCGTCTGCTCTCGAATTGTCCTATATCGGTGCAGGGAGAATAGATGGATTTATTGATCTGCGGGGTACATTGAGGGTTACGGATGCAGCGGCAGGAATGCTGGTATGTACGGAGGCGGGAGGACGAGTGAGCGATCTCGACGGAAACGATATCTGGTTCCCTGACGAGGTCACCATCGGGCGGTGCATGGTTGCCACGAACGGCATACTGCACCAAAAGGTGATCGAATACCTGAGGTGAACCAGGCGATGTATTTCCAACTCATGTCCAAGCTGGATGACACAGGTGCGCTGGAATATACCCGGAATCTTGGAGAGACACTCCGGGAGGCGGGCCACGTGGTCACGTTCGAACTGGCGACCGCCATCGCACTGGCTATACCCGAGACCCCGGCTCCCGGCACGCTTCCTGACGTCGCGGTGATCGTGGGGGGAGACGGGACGATACTCCTCTCTGTCCAGGATATGGATGTGCAGGTACCGATCGTCGGCATCAACTGGGGAGAGGTCGGATTCCTTGCCGATCTTGAGCCTGAAGAGGCGATCGGCTTTGTACAAAACCTGGATTACGGGTTTCCCATCGAGCAGAGGATGCGCATCTCTCTCTCGGTGAAGGGAGAGATCCTGGGTCACGCCCTGAATGAAGCCCTCATCGTCACGACCCGCCCGGCAAAGATGCTCCGTTTCTCGGTTCTGGTGGACGGTGTTCCGGCGGAACGCTTCAGGGCTGACGGACTCCTGATAAGCACGCCCACCGGATCCACCGCATATGCGATGAGTGCGGGGGGTCCCATCGTGGACCCGCGGATCGAGGGCGTCCTGCTCGTACCTCTGGCGCCCTACATGCTCTCCTCGAGACCGCATCTCATCCATACCGACCGGACGGTCGAGATCATGCTGGAGAGCACCAAGCCCGCAAACCTGGTCATCGATGGCCAGACCTCCATCGAACTGGGCCGTGGCGACCTGATAACAGTTCAGAAATCCGCATCGCCTGCCCTTTTTGTCTATGCCGGCAGGAACTTTTTTGAAAAGGTCAACAACAAGCTCAGGCGGCTCTGACCAGCGCCCTTGCACCTACACACAAGTATAAGTCATAGAACAGAGAGCATTTCTCCTGGAGAATGGAGAGTGTATACATGACAGAGACCCTGATGAGTACAATCGATTTTGCAGAAGCGGCCGATATTTTAAAAACAACCCTTGGATTGAAGGGATCACCCGTCGCAATCAAGCTCGCCACCGGCAAGGAAGACATCCCGGAGGGGATGGAAAAAGTTGAAGGAGTATTCCGTCACTGCAAGATGGCCAGCATGGCCCGGAATGAAGGCCGGGTCTTCTATTCAACCGTGGAGAACCATGAATGCATGGGAGGGGCCTGGGCGCTGGGCTTAAGAGAACTCACCGAATCGTTGAAAACAGGGCATTTCTACTTCAATCTCGGCAAGTTCGAGAGCACGGCCTCGTGCATGCGGACCATTCACAGCATACCGCACGTCGAACCGGGAGCGACCTACGCTGTCCTGTATGCTCCGCTTGAAAAGACCAATTTTTCGCCGCATGTCGTCCAGATCGTCGCATGCCCGAAAGTTATGTTAAAAATTGCCCAGTCAGAACTCTTCCGGGTTGGAGGGAGAATATTCTCAGAGTTTTCAGGCATCCAGTCCATCTGCGCAGACACCACCGCCTATCCCTACCTGTCCGGCAACACCAATTTCTCCCTTGGCTGCGACGGATCAAGGAAATTCTCAGGGATCCAGGACGATGAGATGGTGGTAGGCTTTCCGGTGGAGAGGCTCCCCGAGATTGTTCATGCGGCCAGGATCGTGACTGCGGCGCCAGGATCGAAGAAATAGAACACATTCTATTTTTTACCGGCAGGAGATGGGAGGCCGACCCGGGCCTTCACCTGCGAAATCCTGCCATAACCACGGTGATATTATCCCTGCTCTTCTCCTTTGCAGCGTCGACCAGTCTCCGGCATGCCTCTCCGATACGCTCGCCTACGCCAATCGAGAGTACCTCCTCCTCGGAGAGACCATCGATCAACCCGTCAGAACAGAGGAGAATCCGTTCGTTTCCGAGCGTTTCCGTGTAGATGTCGGGGAGCTCCCCCCTCCGGCCGATGATACGGGTCACGATATTTTTCATGGGGTGGCGGTCGGCATATTCCGGGGTTACCACCCCTGCCTCCACGAGCTCCTGGACCTTTGAATGATCGCGGGTGACCCGCCGGATGGAGCCGTCGAGCAGGTAGGCCCGGCTGTCCCCGATATTGCCCACGATGACTTCCCCGTCCGGAGTGACAAGCGCCGCAACAAGGGTTGAGCCCATGCCGAGCCGGCCTTCGGTCTCCTCGCCCGCCCTGATCACGACACTGTTGGCAAACCGGAAGGCATCCAGCATGACGGAGCCCAGGTCTCCTGTTCCGGACGCGGGTTCCGTGATTCGCGATGTGATCTGCTGCGAGATGGTGTCAAGGGCCAGCTGGCTTGCCACCTCTCCTGCCGGGTGACCTCCAAGGCCGTCCGCCACCGCCAGGAGCGTGAAGATGCCTTCCACGCTGTCGATCTTCCAGACGCCGCAGGCGTCCTCGTTTCCCGCCCGTATCCCCTTGTCCGTCTGCTGACAGGTCAAAAGATCGCGATCCATACCGTTCCTATGATATATCTGGTCCATCTCCTATATTCGCTTCTGCAGGTCGAGGGGAATTTCCGGGTCTCTTTTCGAGGACGAGGATCCACCTGGTCAGGCTCTTGTGGACCCGCTGCCGGTACATCGCAGCAACCTGCATATACTCCCCTGCGAGCTCCGATATGTCCCGGTGCGTAACGAGGACCGCCCGTTTTCCGGGTGCAAGAACCCGCCGGATCTCACCGATGGTCCCGGAATAGAGGGAATCGAGATCACGGGCCCGGATGGCGGAGGACTGCCCGTACGGCAGATCCGTCACCACGGCATCCATCGATCCGGTGCGGAAGGGGAGATCTGTGCTGTCTGCGACGACACAATCCCCGCGGGGGATGTTTACCCGGCTTCCGGTCACCATCTCCGGGTCGATATCACTGCCGATGGCCGGGATCCCCATCAGCGTAGCCTCGAGGACGATGCCTCCCGTCCCGCAGAAGGGGTCGAGCATCGTCTGCCCCTCCCCTGCAAGCGATATATTGACAAGGGCACGGGCAACCCGGGGCATCATCACGCCGGGGTGAAAAAACGGCCTGTTCCCAGGCCGCCGATGGTGGAAAGAGGCTCGGTCCTGGCTCATGATGACACGCCCGAGGTAACACCGGTCCTCCGAGATCACAGCGCGGAATACCGTCGCAGGGTTTTTCAGTGAGACAGTCCCCCTGATCCGGGAGCCCATCATCTTTTCGATTTCCCCGCCGGAAAGATCCATCGTGTTTCCAGAGACCTTCTTTACCCTGGCAGCGAATGGTTCGCCTGACGTGATATCGAGATTTCCGAGGAGACAGGAGAGATCCTCTCCGTGCGCCTCGCATTCACCAAGGTATTCGAGTACGCAATGGGCCATCGCCAGCCGCCGGAAATCTGCCGCATCGTGCGCATCGACCACGGCCACCTGCCGTCTCCGTTCAAGAACCGGGCCGAGTATCTCGAGCTCGGCAAACGGTATCTCCGGGTGCTCCCCCGAGAGTTCGACAATCAGTTTCATCTGCCTGTATTCAATTGGCAATGAAAGCACATAAGTGCCTTTTCTGAAACAACCGAATGTTTTATACAGCGGGTGCAGGAAGCTAACTCCTGGAGTGGCAGTGATGAAGAAGATCGCAGTGATGATTACGGATCTGTTCGAGGACAGCGAGTACAGGGAGCCCGTCCGGGCCTTTCGCGATGCCGGTCACCAGGTTGTGACGATCGGCTTACAGGGAGGGAGGACGGTAACAGGAAAGACGGAGAAGACACGGGTGAACGTCGAGCGATCCGTCCGTGACACGCACGTGAATGACTATGATGCTCTCTTCATTCCGGGCGGGTATTCACCAGACAAACTCCGGGCAGACCCCGTCGCCGTCGGGTTCGTGCGGGAATTCGTTCTCTCCGGCAAGCCGGTCCTTGGCATATGCCATGCCCCCCAGCTGCTCATATCCGCCCGGGTGCTCGAAGGAAGGAGAATAACCGGCTATGTATCTATCATCCAGGATATCATCAATGCCGGTGCCGAGTTCGTCGACCAGGAGGTTGTCAGGGACAAAAACCTTCTCTTTTCCAGGAATCCTCATGATATTCCCGCATTTATCAGGGAATCCCAGGAAATGCTCGCAGAGGGGCAGGATCCCCGATGAAGAGCTATGACGTCCTGGTCGTGGGTTCAGGCGCAGGCGGCTCGGTTGCGAGCATGGCCATTCATGCAGGGCTTCGCACCGCCCTCATCGACAGGGGGCCTATCGGTGGCACCTGTGTAAATACCGGCTGCATCCCCTCCAAGATGCTCATCTATCCTGCTGACGTGATCGAGAGCCTGATAGGGGCGGAAAAGCTCGGGATCACGGCAGGAGACATCTCGATCCGGTTCCGGGATCTCATGGAGAGGATGCGGGAGACCCGGGCACGGAACAGCACCTTCACCCGGTCATGGATACAGCAGAATCCAGAGAGGCTCGACTTCTACGAGGGTGAGGGAAGGTTTTTGGATGACCATGTGATGGAGGTGGGCGGCATATCCATGCAGGCCGAAAAGATCTTCATCTGCACCGGTGCACGGCCTGCCATCCCGCCTGTCGAAGGGCTTGACGGGGTGCCGTATCTTACCAACGAGTCGGTACTCGAACTTGACAGCCTTCCTGCCGACCTCGCAATCATCGGCGGCGGATACGTGGCGACAGAATACGCACATTTCTTCGCGGCGATGGGAACACGAGTCACCGTCGTGCAACGAAACAGGTTTCTTGTTCCTGAGGAGGAGGAGGAGATCTCCCTGGCGCTCGCCGATGCGCTTGGAAAGAGAATGACGCTGCTGACCGGAACCGAGGTCACCTCTGTCAGGCGCGGGAGTGGAGACATCCACCTGTATGGACACGACACCGATACCGGGGAGGATGTGCATGTCCAGGCAGGAACAGTCCTGGTTGCAACCGGGAGGCGCTCGAATGCAGACACCCTTGGCCTGGAAAACACGGAAATAGAGACCAACAGGAGAGGGTACATTGTCACAAACGAGTACCTTGAGACCAGCGTCGAGAACATCTGGGCGGTCGGGGATGCAAACGGCAGGCAGATGTTTCGCCATGCCGCAAACAGGGAGGCATCAATCGCCTGGCTCAATGCCACGAGTCCGGAAAA
The DNA here is from genome assembly GCA_001412335.1 of Methanolinea sp. SDB. Classification (GTDB taxonomy): domain Archaea; phylum Halobacteriota; class Methanomicrobia; order Methanomicrobiales; family Methanospirillaceae; genus SD8. The sequence continues at coordinate 544 of LKUF01000393.1, read as the reverse complement.
GACGGCCATGGACTATGGGGCGGTACCTCACGCCGTCTATTCGTACCCGCAGGTTGCATCCGTCGGACTGACAGAGAGGGCAGCACGAATTGACCACCAGGTTCTGGTGGGGAAGGCCCACTATCGCGATATCGCTAAGGGAGAGGCTATGGGGGAGGAGAGAGGGTTTGCAAAGATCATCGTCGATAAAGAGACCGATCGAATCCTCGGGTTCCATCTCATCGGGCCGCAGGCGCCGCTGCTCATCCAGGAGATTGTAAACGCGATGAGCCGTGGAGATACGGTAGAGGCCCTTTCAGGGATCCATATCCATCCCTCGCTATCAGAGATTGTCCCTGCCGTACTGAGACATCTTACGGATTAGGTAAAGGGTATCCGGAAACTGGGTGGCACAGGCTGTCCCGCTTCTCCAAATTCAATCCCTTCCTCCTCCGCTGCTCATCCGGCGGAAAGGCACACGCTCATTTCCCCCAGGTATGGGTTCCTAACGCAGTTGGGGACGCCGCAGCGATACGGATACGAAAAAGCACATTCCCTGGAGCGT
>LKUF01000392.1 GCA_001412335.1 Methanolinea sp. SDB | reverse complement strand
GAATCGAAATCCCGGTTATCGCGAGGATCTCCCTTGTCAGGAATAACCCAAGGCCGGTATTCTTTCCAAAGCCACGTTCAAATATCCTCTCCTTCTCTTCTGCCGGAATGCCCGTGCCATCGTCTTCCCAGAAGAGCCTGATATCTCTTCCGGATGCCTCGCAGTTGACCGTTATTCGGGAGAACTCACCTCCTCCATGACGGATAGAATTATCAAGGAGGTTCTCAAAGACCTTTTCAAGCGTTGAATCGGCAAAGACCTCCATTTCCGGGCAATCAATACTGAGTGTGGCACTCCCTGGTATAGCCAGGGTTTGCAACACGGTGGAAAGGTTCTGCCAGGCAGGCTCGACCGACCCGAGGTTTTCGGACTCCCGTGTAAACTCGATCTGCCGCTTGATCTTCTGGAGGGTCTCCTGTATCTTCTCCTGGTACTGCATCCGTACAGATCTGTCGGGATCGTCCATCAGGGCAAGATACGCCTCGGCGACCGTGATGCTGTTCTGGATATCATGGCGGGTGATCCCGGTGAGCAGCTTCAACTGGCGGTTTGCCCGACGGAGTGCCTCCTCGGCACGCTTACGGTCGGTGACGTCCTCGATATAGCCGTCGAAAAAGACGATGTCTCCCGAGATGTCCCTGCATGCGATCGATGATACCCGGCCCCAGAAGAGCTCGCCGTTCTTCTTCTTGAGGAGGAGTTCTTTTCCTTCGACCTTTCCCTGGCTCATGAGGAGGTCTGAGAAGTTCTTCCGCTCATCGGGATTTGCATAGACATCATAGGTGTGGACACGAAGGAACTCCTCGAGATTGTCGTACCCGTGCATGCCGGCAATATAGGGATTTGCCATGAGAAATGTGCCCTTTGGGCCGGGTGTATTCCGGTAGAGTCCGACGGGAAGATTGTAAAAGAAGTTCTCCATCTGTTCCTTTCGTTTCCAGAGGTCCTCCTCGATCCGTTTCCGCTCACTGATATCCCAGACGACGGTGATCCGGAGCGTTTCACTCCCGGAAATAAAATTTTTGGAGCAGAGTTCAGCCCAGAACGTCGATCCGTCCTTGCGAAGACCTTTTGCCTCGTACGACCTCTCGCTTTTCTGTGCAATCTTCTCTTTGACAAGCTCCACAGAATCGGGTGCTGCGAGTGAAAGTACACCTTTTCCTATCATCTCCATTCTCGGATAGCCAAAGAGCACGCATGCACGTTCGTTGAGATCGAGAATGATTCCATCCTTGTGAAGCACAATGCCCTCGAGTGTCGCCTCCACAAGCTGCCGGAACCTGCTCTCGCTCTCGCGAATAAGCCGCTCGTTCACGGAAAGCTCCTGGAAATGGGCCTTCAACTGTTCCTGTGACGCCGCCAGCTGCTCATATGCCGCCTTCAACTCCTCCTGTGCGTGCCGGCGTTCCGTCACATCCATAGCAATATGGATGACCTTCTCGAGACTACCGGAAATATCATACATCGGTGTGCAGCTGACCTGGTAATACCCGTCGAGCGCTTCAACCTCCATCTCCGTGGTCTCCGGTTTCCCGGAGAGCTTCATCTTCTCGAACGGGCAGCCATCAGGAGGTCCGGCCAGGTCCGGGCTGTGGAATATTTCAAAGCAGCGTCTCCCTTTCAGCTCATCAAGCGTCATTTTCGTCTCCTGCAACGTTGCGTCATTCGCATCGATGATCCGGTGGCCCGGGTCAAGGACCATCGCAGGGTGCCCTATGGCCCGGAAGATGACCTCCCAGTCTTTCCTGGCCTCTGATAGCCGCACCTCGGTATTCTTAAAGTCTGTGATGTCGCGAATCGACTCGATAGCCCCTACGATCTTCCCATACCGGTCATAGAGCGGGCTTGCCTTGCCCATGAGAATGGATATTTTTCCCCGGGGGCGGGGAAGTGCGGTCTCGGCGATGAGTATGTCTTTTTCGTGAATGATGTTTGAATAGTCTTTTGCGATCACCTCATCGGGTTCGAAGATGAGGTCGATTAAAATAGAGCGACGTCTCCCATAGAATGGGACGGCATAGGCAAAATCACCTTTTCCGAGCATTTCTGATGCAGAAATACCGGTCATTTCCTCTATTGCCCGGTTCCATGCAATGATCGTTCCTGACTTGTCGATGGCAAACGTGGCGTCGGGAAGAAAATTGATGATATCGGCAAGTCGTTTCTCTGACTCGATGAGGGAGAGTTCCGTCTGCCTGCGGACTATCGCCTGCCGTATCTTGTGGGCGAGCTCTGTGAACTGTGGGGCCGGGTCACCGCCCTTCTGGATATAAAAATCTGCACCTTCGTTCAATGCCTCGATGACAACGTCCTCCCTCCCCTTCCCGGTGAATATGATGAAAGGAACGTTGTTACCTGAAGCACGAAGGGCCTTTAGAAATTCTATCCCGTCCATCTCCGGCATCTGGTAATCCGAGACTATGGCGTCGTATGAGGCTCTGGCGATCGTATCAAGTGCCTCTCCGGCCGACAGGCAACAATCGATCATGAAATCCCCGTTTTTTTCCAGGAATAAACGGGTTATCTCGAGAATCGCAGGTTCGTCATCGACACAGAGGACTTGATACATGGCAGGACTCCAGGGGTAAGAAGTGCCATCACTTCCTGTAAAATATATCTTATGCAACCTGCTACATAAAAGTCGTGTAAAATAAAAGAAAAACCAACATGTGTTAATATGAAGGTGTAATACGGGCTGGATACTGTAACCGACAAGAAATTGTGGCCCATCCATCCTTCATCGCGATGAAAAAAAAGGTCCGCCGGCATGCTCCTCTTAAACCGGGTCACGGATTCGGATCCCGGCATATAACACGAAAAACCCGGGATATAAGCTGATAGGGCATTTCCCCGGGGGCCAGACCTGAAAAACAGGGTGGAGATCCCGGGAGAACTGTTTGTTCCCCCTTTAAACGCAATCGGTACAGCCTGCCAAACTCTGACCATATCGGCCAGCTATAGGCAGTCTCAATCGTAGCTTCGCCGGGTCTCTTCGTCGGTGAGGGTGGGTGCGATGAGCTCCTTCCACCGTTCCGTCTCCCATGTGCGTAGGTTCCTGTGCGTTGTATGGTAGTTCTCGGGTATCGGGTGCGTCCCGACGACGACCTCGATCCCGTACTTCTCTGTGATGAACCGTGAAAAATACGATATCCTCGGGCACGGGGGGTACCCGACGACCATTCCCGTCGCGAGATGGATGACGTCGACGCCGTTCTTCACCATCTCGGCAGGGACGTACTCGACGTTCCCGCCGGGACACCCGTTGCAGGTGGCAAACCCGACGAGTTCCACCTCTCTTCCCCTGTACCGCTCGAAGGCCCCCTCGCGGTTCCGGAGGGCCCGCAGGCATTTCCCGCCGGCACAGGTCCTGTACCGGTCGCAGATGATGATTCCAAGCCTGATTGGATCGCTCAAATGTAGCATCTCCCTGTATGAATAGTGTATTGCCCTGATGATTTAATCATATATCGCGGTTCACCGGTATCCCGGCATAATACGAGTTGGATCGCAGTCATCATTCGCGGGTATGTGCGCATACCCGGATACCAGGGGATCGCAGGCAGCGGACCTGGTCGCAGCGGTTTTTCGGGATCACGTTCATCCGTGCGTCTCCCGTATGGATGCCGAAGGGTTTACCCTCGTATCGCGGTTCACCGCCATCCTGAGATGGCCGCGTGGAGTGCAATCCCGGCCCTGGTGCAACGGCCGTATTTTCGGGGTGCCGGTATCCCCGGGGCTCATACCGAAATCGACGATATTATGCATCCCTGAATCAGCACAGAAGCCCCCGGAACCGGCTACCTGCAGGGGAAAAGATCACATCCTGATGGCCTTGCAGAATACAGGAAAAATAGATGGGTTCCCTGTTCACTGCACGACGACCAGGTCCGGGCGTATCGTGCTGTTGGAGACCAGGGTATGGCCGGGTCCGAACCCGGTCACGGTCAGCTTCACCGTGTAGGTGCCGGGCCACCGGTAGGTATGCTCCGGGTTTTTCGAACCCGATGAGAACCCGTCGCCGAAGTCGTACTTCCAGAACTGCGGGTTGCCGGTGGAGGTGTCTGTGAAACCGACC
>LKUF01000391.1 GCA_001412335.1 Methanolinea sp. SDB | reverse complement strand
AACCCGTTCTATGGAAAGGAACGCCAGTACCAGAACCAAAAGTTCGGGGCAGGTGTACCCATCTCCGCTTCGGGTAACATTGTCTGCCATGCCGAGGCTGGTGAGAGGAACTCTCTCGACAACGGCTGGTTCTCGGCGAAACTGGGCGGACCCGCATCAGGGATCTGCTTTGGTCTGATTGTGTTCCTCGAACTCTGGCGTACCGTGCTCTTCGAGCATGTCGCCGCCGGCTGGGGAGCGATCATCGTTGGTATTATTATCATCCTGGTATTCGCCGTGATAGACCGTTATATCGAGGTCTGGGCACGGAAGAACTACGGCCCGTACGGTCCCGCTAAAGAGGAGGAGGCACCCGCATGAGCGCAATTGGAGCAAAACCGACAGCTGCCGGCGGCATGGACCCCATGGCGTCCGCTATCGGTGTCGTCATTCTCCTGGTGATTATCGCCGCAACCTACATGCTTGCGGGTTCCGGCCTGGCACTCATGGCCCTTATCGGGGTGATCGTGGGCGGTATCCTTGTCGGATTCGGCGTCCACTTCGTTCCGGTCGGTGGTGCACCGGCTGCGATGGGGCAGGCCCCTGGTATCGCTACCGGTGTGGCCATGCTTGCAGCTGGTGCCGGCCTGGCAGGGCTTTTCGGCGGTGCATGGGCTGCAGAGCTGGGTCTCGTGATCGCGGTCATCACCGGTGGTATCGGTGGCGGCCTGATGATGGCAATCACCTGTATGTTCGTGAATATCATCTACGTCTATGGTATGGGAATTCCCTCCGCATCCGGTAAGGTTGCCAAGGACCCGATAACCGGTGACACCCAGGCTGAATTCAAGTCCCAGGGAACAGAAGGTCATGGTCTGCCGTTCATCTCCTACGTGGGCGGCGTGATTGGTGGTACCCTCGGTGGTGCAGGCGGAACGCTCATCTACGTTATGCTCCTGGACGTGTACCAGGCAGAGCTTCCCGCCATGTTGGACGCCCTCCCGGCCCAGATCCTGCCGATTGCAGTCTCACTTGCAGGTATCTTTGCTATCGGGATGTTCCTTGTAAACGCGGTGCTCGCCGCGTACAACATCACCGGTACCATCGAAGGACCGCACGACCCGAAGTTCAAGAGATTCCCCAGGGCAATCGTGGCCTCGGCAGTAGCCTCGGCAGTCTGCGGAATGGTTGCGATCATGATTGTTGCGATATGAGGTGTGGAAATGTCAGTAAAAGTTGAAGTAATCGAGGGAGGCGTTCCCCACAACACAATCCTTGCAGCCGGCCTGGTCGCATCTCTGGTGTGCATCTACGTAAGCTATGCAAACACGTTCCTCGGCGCTCCCTGGGCGGCTTTCTTCGGTGGCCTTGCTGCAGTTGCGGCACTGGTCTGGGGAAGCCACACCATCAAGCACCTGTGCAGCTATGGTATCGGTACGGGGGTTCCCTCCGCCGGTATGATGGCGTTCGGCTCGGGTGTGATCGCCATGCTGTTTGCCACCAAGTTTGGAATCATGGCACCCATTATTGCAGTGGTACTCGCTGCAGTGATCGGAGCAATCCTTGGATTCATCGCAAATAACATCCTGAACATGAGGATCCCGGTCATGATCATGTCCCTTGTGGAGATGGCAATCATCGGCGCACTCGTCCTGATGGGCTTCTCGGCACAGATTGCAGGGACATTCGACCTGATGGGCCTCTTAAGCGGAAGCATCAGCATTCTTGGTCTTTCTCTTCCCAGCTACCAGGTATCCCTGATCGGAGGATGTCTCATCGCGACAGCCTTCATGCTCGGCGGGATTGCCATTCAGCACCCGTTCAACGCATGTCTCGGGCCCAGCTGGACCCAGGACAGGATGCTCTACCTGGCAGCCGAGTGCGGGTTCCTCTCGATGATACCGGTCGCCGTGATGTCCATGGCAATCATTCCCATGGGCCCGGCGCTGCTCTCCCTGATTGTGGCACTGATCGGCTGGTATTACACGTACGCCAAGTATATCGAGCTCTCGAGACGCGACGCATACGACTGGCTCGACTCAAAACCGATACCCGAACTGGAGGGACATTAGATGTATATCCAGGTACTTCCGGAATATGGGCTTGTCGTCGACCCGATGGTGGGGGTTGTAACCTCCGCGGGCGAGTCGCTTGCACCAATCCTTGAGAAGGTCAGTGAACTCGAAGCAATCAGCGGCGATCTTGTCAACATGCTCTCCGGAAAGGGTAACTTCCTGGCCTCGTTCCCGGGAAGAGAGAATGCGCTGCCCGTCGCCGGGGCAGTGACCGCGTTCTGGTACGGACTTGCTGTTGGACTCTTCATCGCAGGAGTGTTTGCGTTCCATCTGATATGAGGTGAAAAAAAATGGCAGAAAAGAAATCACCGGCAAGCGGCTGGCCTATCGTCCAGGGGGACTTTCAGGCGGGAGATTCAAACAGCCCAGTGGCCGTCATGACCTGCGGTTCACACCTCGATGAGAAGGGAATCTGTGATGCGGG
>LKUF01000390.1 GCA_001412335.1 Methanolinea sp. SDB | reverse complement strand
CCTGCAGAGTGTTTTCCACAGAGATTGCTGAGGAACCGGTCCGTTTTCAGGAGGGCGATATACACCAGAGATCGTCCTCTCCGGCTCGTTGAAATATTGTTTATGAGAAAACTCCAGTGTTCTGACGATTGTTCGAAAAAAACAAATGATTGACGGTCAGAGGGGGAAGTCCTGGTAAAGGCGCAGGAACTTTTCCATCCAGAATTGACGAAAAAAATCAGATCTATTCCCTCTCGCGTCTCCATACGATAAACGCACCGACACTCAGCATGCAAAGAACGATTATCCCCCCAAATATCCATATCAACGAGATCTCCGGATTGGTTTTTGGCAATCCGGCTGCCGCTGCATCCCCACCTGGTGTCGGTTCGTTTATGGTGGCAGTCGATAGAGGAGTAGTGACCTCCGTCAGTGTCTGAGAATGTGTCGGCGTCGGTTGCAGTTGAGTTGCAGTGGACGATGGAGTGAGCGTTGGTGAAGTAGTGGATTGTATCACACCGGAGCCCGAACCGCCCCCTCCGCCTGAATAAGATCCCGACGTTCCCGGCACCGTAATCGAACCGGTGGGAAAGCTTGGGGTAATGACACCACCGCCATCCGCATCCATGTATACCGACTCGATTATTATCGACGACGAGCCGCTGGAAATTCCCTTGATTTTCAGGGTTGCGAGAGGAATATCGGTCTCCCCTGCTTCCACCTGCCTTGAAACATCTACCCCGCCGATCCTGGTTGATCCATAACTTTTCTGGGAGGTGTCGGTCAGGATTGCCCATGATGGATACGTGACATCTGAAATCTCGGCAACTGCGGGATTTGAAAACCGGACAACAAGGTCGTAACCCGCAAGTCCCGAGGGAGCATCGTCAAGTAAGAGGTCGACCGTGGCGGTCGTGCCTTTCTGTATAGTGATTGCGGACGGTTCCATCTGGATACCTGATGCCAATGCCGGGACAAGGATGAGCGCATTACAGGCAATGAACAATATGATAAGGTGTAATAACTGGCGTTTCATAGCTTGTTCCTCTGTTCAATTGAGACGTGAAAAGGACATGGATATTTTCAGGGGATGCAATCCCGGTAGTCCCGGTGCGGGATCGGATCGGGCCCCGTCAAATTTTTCCGTATTCTTTTCTGTATTCGTGTATTCTGACGATGCAGGGTTTTCCCTGGTGAATCCATCATTTCTCATGGATGGCTCTCAAGCAGCTCCTGGTAGAGGACGACGACATCGTCGTAGTCGATCCGGCCGTTCTGGTTATAGTCATACGGCTCGATTCCGACATCGGCCTGGTCGCGGATCCACTGCATGTTCTCGTAATACAGGACGATATCATCATAGTCCAGCCTCCCGTTCCCGTTGATGTCCTCATAGAGGTTATCACCATCGGGGTCGGTCGGCTCGTTGATCTGGCCCGGGAAGGGCTTGACATACGAGGTGACCTGGATATAATCGGTTTTTGTCTCTGTATCAGAGCTGTATGTGTTCTGCACCATGAGGCTCACCGTGTAGATGCCCGGCCTGGTATACGAGGTCACCGGGTTCTGGAGCGTGCTGTCCTCGACGCCGTCGTTGTCAAAGTCCCATGACCAGAGCGATCCCGGCGGCACACCGGTGGAGAGATCGGTGAAGGCGACGAACAGGGGCCGGGTAAGGGAAGCTCGTCCGGACGTGACATTCGCCTCGAAGTCGGCGGCCATTGGGACATAGACCACGATCTCGCCCGAGGTGACGTCCAGCGTTATCAGGTCTCCGCCATCGGCGTCCATGTTCACGTCGGATAGGGTAATTGCACTGGTTCCTGTGCTGTCGGCACGGATGGTGATGGTCGCAAGGAGTGTGTTTCCGGCTCCCGGCTCGACCTGTCTCCCCAGATCGACGATGCTCAGGATGAGTGAGTCAGCGGGCGGCTCAGGGTTGGTGTTGTTCAGCATCACCCAGGCAGGGTACTGGACCCCGACAATCTCCGCGATGGAGGAGTTGTCGAGCGTGACCCGGAGGTCGTACCCTGCAAGGCCATCCGGGAGGGAGGATACCCGTATTTCGTAATCGGTGGTAATACCGTTCGCAACCGATGATGTGGCCGGGGAGAGATAGACGGTATTATTTCCCTGCTGCTCTGGAATCACCGTGATGAAGTCGGTTTTTACTTCGGAATCGCTGCCGGCCGCATCGGTCACGGTCAATGAGACTGTAAAGGTGCCTGGGGTTTCATAGGTGAATGTCGGATTCTGGTCGGCCGAATCGATCATACCGTCGTTGTCGAAGTCCCATGCCCAGTCTGTGATGCCGGCACCTGTAGACCGGTCAGTAAACTGCACGGTAAGTGGGGTGGTGCCACCGGTGATATCAGCCTCAAAATCGGCTAACGGGAGACTCCCCAGGCACATAACAACCGTCTCGAAGACAGTTCCCGGGGGATAGACCGTCGTGATGTTCTTGAGATCAGACGATACATCCGCTACCCGGATTACCTCTGCCGTTGCAGTACGAGCCGCCGGGTCGACGGTCACCCGAATATAGGCGAGTACATACTCCAGACTGTTTTCTGAAAACCCGGCTCTTGGATACATGAGGTTGTAGGCTGGTCCCCCTCCTGTTCCGGAGACAAAATAGTGAATTCCGTTCGCGAAGAATCGCTCGTAGGCATGGACATGCCCGTTGAATACTGCGACAACATTGTTCTCCATGAACTCGTCTTCCCACTCGAGCCGGATATTTTCATAGCCGCCGAAATGGTTCCGCTCCGAGGTATAGGGTGGATGGTGGAACGAGACGAACTTAAACGATTTTTCCGTCTGTAAATCCTGTGCGAGCCAGGCGCTCTGTGCGGGAAAATCCGGCCAGGCCCAGCTGTTGCTGTCGAGGACGGCCACATGCACCTCACTGCAGTCGAACGAATAATATTCAGGCATTCCGTATGCCTCGTAGTAAGTGGTGTGGTTTGCATCATGGTTCCCGAGCGCTGGAAATACCGTGATATTCGCCATCATCGGTGCTCCGGCGGCGAAGTACCTGTTCCAGTCCGAGAGGTTAGCGGGATCGTTTACCAGGTCGCCCGAATGCAGGACGAATGCGACATCAGGCTCTTCTGCGATCCGGTCGGCGACGATCTTGTGCCGCTCTAGCTGGCTGAACGTGGGCAGCTGGTCCTGGGTGTCGCTGTAAACCGCAAAGGTGAATGCACCGCTCTCTGGGAATGTTCGGAAGTTGAGGTCACCGGTCGCCTGGCCGTCATAGACGACATGATAGTGGTAGTGGGTGTCGGGTGATAGCCCTGCAAGGGCGACATGGTGGAGCGTATCGTTCATCCCGTCTGTCGCGCTCATATCAAACATCCCATGCATCGTGTGGTAGGTGTCTGTCGCATACTCCACCGTAACGGTGGTTGGGATATCAGTCTTCACGTTCACGACCGTGCCGGTTGTCGTGGTGCCTGTCAGGTACGGTCCCCAGATGATCTCCGGTACGGCGCATTTCGCAAACCGGATTGCAGGGCGGTCATCATCGGGGGTGAGGGAACTACAGGAGAGTGGACCTGTGCCATTCCCGGCAGAATTATTGACCGCGTTCAGAATCGTCGTGGTGTCGTTTGCGTATGCTATAATTGGGGGCTCAGCAATCCCTTTGTCGGTAGCGGTGATCGGGCATATGGTGCAGAGCACCAGTACGGTAACGAGGAAGCATGTTCCAATTTTCATGTTACATCCATGATCTGATTGTGATGATTCTCCGCATTATCTGACAATAATATTTCCTTTTTATTTTTTCTTAAGTTAATTAAACTATATTATTGTCGGTTTTCACCAGGACGAATAATACCTTTGATACGTATGTACTCATCTCAATCGGGGCATGCTGCCGGGACGAGCGGGAGGTGGCGATCCCAGGGTTGCCCATGAGGAGTCCGCCCGTCCGGTTTTCGATTGGATTGAGTGGCAGGTCCTGCTTGAAGGGGTTTTGTCCTGGAATATGCCGGTCGGGCAGGATGCAGGATTCTGGAACTGGGTGTAAAAACCGGGTTTTTACGTGGGATTCAGTGAAATCAGGTTATCCTGTATATCAATAATGAACAGGAAAAGAGCATCAACGATTGGAATAATATTCCCTGCCGAGCAGGCCTATCCCTCTTCCCCTTCTGTCACGACCTGAAGGTCCCACTCCTCCTCGTCGAAGGCGATCGTGCCTGCTCCTTCGCAGACCGGGCAGGTGACGGTCTCCGGGACGTTGTTGCAGGCGTCCTGTTCCATCAACTCGTCGTCTCCCTGTGAGTCCCCTGTCATGATGTGGAAGTATTTCTTCGTGTCATGGGACTTGAGCGACTGGCAGATTTTGTACTGTGTGTTTGGGATCTCCCCTGTTCCCCTGCAGGTACGGCACCGAAGAATGATCATAGGCTAAAGCAGAGGTATGGCGCCGATCTCATATAACTGGAACAGGATCGATCCTGCCGGTCGGGCGGTACAGGGTCCTTCCCACCGCTCTTTCTCTTCCGGAAAAACAGGAGATAAAAAAAATGTTGGATCTTTTAATCCTTCTTTTCCTCGCCTTTTGCGTGCGAGATTGCCCGTGCGATGTAGATCGTCACGATCACCGCTATGAGGGTTACGACGATCGCATATATCAACTGGGCGGCAATCGTGCTGCTTTCCCCAAAGAACTGCTTGAAGATCTCCTGGATTGCTCCGTTCCATGCAAGCGCTGCGACCAGCCCGAAAGCAGCGGTCAACAATGCGCCAATCTTGTCAAGTGCTTCATCCTTAAATCCCATTGAAGTTCACCAGATTAACTATTCATCAACGTGTTTATAAAAGTATTCCCTAAAAACGCTCTTAAATTGCTTCTTTGACGACAAGGCCGACCCTGCATCGGTGTATTCGATGAAGTTATGCTCCACGCATTTGTTTTGATCGGTGGGTCAGTATGGTCCCTCGCTCTCCATCATATCGTCCCGGAACTTGGGCATACCAGAAATTTCGGGAAACAGCCATCTCAAAGGGTATCCCCGGCCATTCACCCATTTTTCGGATATGCTCCTCCTCCGGAAAAAAATTGGGTTTTCGATTCAGAGGCACCAGGCCCAGAGGTTGTTCGTGTTCACCCACCAGAGCAGTGCGACCAGCGCGACGGCGACGGCGGTGTAGTGCAGGCGGTGGGGGAACGTCCAGTATCTCTCCCGCCAGGCAAGAACGGCAGCGGTGATGGTCGCCACGGTGAGAACCAGGGCGATGACCGGAACCGCCAGGACAGCGGTGAGAACCGCAGGGATGTCCTGGGTCTCCATGTATTGGGTCAGGATGGCCGCGTCGTTTGAGACCCACGGGACCAGGAGGAAGGCGAAGGCGAGGAGGAGGAGTGCCGCCGCCCCGGCGGTCCACCGTGCGATGACGGCGGGCTTCTGCGCCTGCGGTTCGGGGACGGCATGCGTGCGCCGGAACAGGGCGAGCAGCGGCCAGAGCAGCACCGTCGCGAGGACGATTCCTGCCGCATACTTCAGCCCCTCCCCAAAGCCGGTGGTCGCGTACCACGGGACACGGTCATAGACCAGCGGGGGTTCGTTCACGTGTGCATAGAAGTCGACCGAACCGTCTGCAGTGGTATGGAAGACGATATCACCGCTGACCGGCCGGCTGGCATCTGCCCGGGAGAAGACCCCTGGCTCTGCCTCGACGTATTGGGCAGGGCCTGTGCTGGTCGTGACGGTGAGCGTCCCGTCGGGTGACGAAGCGACGTCGATGGAAGCCGGAAGCGAGAAGTATCTCTCGAACCCGGCGTAGTTGTGCCGGTTCATCATGTACGTCCCGGCATACTTCTCATGCATGGCAGAGCCTGACGGATCGGGCAGGGGAAGATCCTCCTCTCCACCAGGGTAATAGTGGTCCATGAACGCAGCGAAGAGCGCATTGCGAAGCCCCTTCCCCCCGACGCTGTTGCCGGAGACGAAGAACCCGGCCTGCTCCTCCGGCAGGAGGAGGAGAAGGGAATGGAACGTGTCAGTGTCGCCCCCGTGGGCGATGGCCCGCCGGCCGTTGTAGAACTGCTCGTAGAACCCGAGGCACATCCCTGCAACACGGGGATCGTTTGCGAACGCCCGGGCATGCATCAGCTCTGCGGTCTCGGGGGCGAGGATCGCCGTGTCGCCGAAGGCACCGTTCTGCAGGTGGGCGATCATGAAGTCCGCCATGTCGGGTGCGGTGGAACTGATGCCCCCGGCAGGGCCGATGGTGAGGATCATGTCCCCGGTCGGGTGGTTTTCGTTGTTGCCGAAGGTGTATCCCTGTGCGAGCCGTGAGGCAAGGTCCGGCGGGAGGTTCTCCCGGATGCTGGTGTTGTACATCCCGAGCGGCGAGAGGATGTTCGCCTGCAGGTACTGCTCAAAGGGAGTTCCTGATACGTCCTCGACCACGACTGCCGCGAGAGTGGTGCCGTAGTTGGAGTACGACGAGGCTTTTCCTGGTGGACGGACCCGGGCAGGGATGTTCTCGGCACAGTACTGGCGGAAAGAGATGATATCCGTGTGGTCGATCCATGTCATGCGAAGGGCAGAGTCCTCGAACCCTGCCGTGTGGGTCATGAGATGGCGCATGGTCACCGGTTGCCCGGGATAGGTGTCAGGGATGGTGATATCCGC
>LKUF01000389.1 GCA_001412335.1 Methanolinea sp. SDB | reverse complement strand
CGAGGAATGTGACAAATTCCTTCTGGTAATCCACCGCCCGCACGTCCTGCTGGAGCGGGACCGCCGCCCCGTCCCGATCCCTGGTGATTACGCGGATCTTCAGGTCGAGCAACCGCTCGCGAACACTGGAAAGATCCCGCATATCCGGTCCCTTGCCGTGTTCACGGGTCAGTCCGTCGAGCGTCACCTGGGCCATCGCCAGGGGCGGCACATTCTTCCCTCCGATCCGCGAGATGATCTCTGAAGAAACATCCTTTGGATGGGCCTCTTCGCACGCGATCGTCCCGAGATCTATCATCGGAGTCCTGGGTAGATCGAGATGGCGGACGTCACACGCGACCTGTCCATCTGTATGGCCAAGGTTCACGAGCAGTCCACCCTTCTGGTCCGAGATCTCACCATATGTGAGGTGCTCGAGCGAGCCCGAGTACCATGCGTTCTCAGTGATCTGCGACTGGCGGTGGTAATGCCCGAGAGCGATATAGTCGAACCGGTCAGAGAGTATGGTATTGTCAAGCTCGTGTTCTGCGACCGTCGCAAGGCGCCTGTCCCTGATCGACGTCGCGAGCCCGTGGGTCACGAGGACGTTGTGATGGCTCCCGGACAGTTCTATCTCGTCATACGCACGCCTGTAGTCTTCAGGGTGGAGCATATTCGGGATGAGATGGAAGATCGTATCCCCGATCTCCACGTTCTCGTAGCGAAACGAGAATGCCGCGGTCATATCGCCGGGATGGTAGACAAGGATCTCGAAGGGGGATGTGGCATACCGCGTCTTCACCATGCTGTGGTTTCCGGCGATGACGACAAGCGGAATTCCGGCGGCATGGAGCCGCTCGAGTGCTTCCAGCACCGTCTTGTAGGCACGGGTCTTGGGCCTGACCTGGTCGAAGAGGTCGCCCGCATGGACGAGTACATCAGGTTTTTGGTCAATGATACGATCGATCGCCGATAGAAAATTGTCATAGATCTGCTTCTCACGCAGGTTCAGTCCCGAATCGGGATCGAGCCGGTTGAACTGAGAGAGACCGAGATGGGTGTCGGCGATATGGATGAGTCTCATTCTTAGATTTTGTTTGGAATTTTATGAGATATAAGTGGGTAGGGGGTGGGGTGAAAGTAGAATTGACCCTAGTGTGCGGCCTGTCGGGGAAGAGATCTTCTTTTGATGTCATCCGTATTTTTGAAAAAGAAGGTGTGCAATCCTGCAACATTCCATCAATCAACCACCACCGCCTCCTTCCCGACGAACCTCCCGTACCGGACGACTTCCAATTCCAGCGCTTCCGCCTCGTCGCCGTCCGGTTCACGGAATGGGTTCAGCCGTATCTCAACCAAATCCCTCAACGTGGATTTCCGCCACGTGCCGGCCACCTTCCCGCCCAGCACAATGACTGCCGTCATCTCGTTCCCCCTGACAATCATCCTCTCGATATCCCTCGCCTGGCTGATATCGCTTCGGTCCTTATACGCAAGCGTGTATTCGTCATAAATGGGGAGAAGAAGTGCCAATGGAGGATCAGGGATTGAATCATCCTGCTTCGGCGGGAACCAGTAGGTCCTGTCATCGAACGTCGCATGATCGAGCCCTGGCCTGATCTTTTCAAGTGCGGACCGGGCATCCTTTATTGCAACCCCCGACCACCAGGAGAAGTCCTTCTCCTGGGCCGGGCCGTGGCTCGTGAAATACCGAAGCGCCAGTTCCGCAAGAGCTTCCTCTCTATCCAGCATTCTCGTCTCCCTAACGCGTTCATCCAGGAGTGCATAGGTGAATTGCTTCCCCCGCCTCGGTCCGCTGCAGATCAACCCGTCCAGCTCCGCCCGCATGAGGATATGGGCAAGCCGCCTGACGTCGGTCGGGATTCCGACATCTGCCAGGATCGTCTTCAGTTCATTCCGGGTGAGATAATTGCGGCCTTCAAGCGATCTGGCGATTGCCGTGTTACTCCTTGCGATCAACGCATCGTCAAGCCCCAGTTTCCGGTCAGATGCATCCTGGCGTAATTTCACCCGAGATGCCGTCAGTTCAAGCATCCAGCGGATGTCGTCGGGCAGGACAAAATGCCATGTGGGCCGCATGACATGGATTCGCAGGATTGCCCCGTT
>LKUF01000388.1 GCA_001412335.1 Methanolinea sp. SDB | reverse complement strand
TCCACGTCGCGGGGCTGGGCGATGTCGATGAGGATGAGGGGCCGGGGATGACCATCGAGCGGCCAGCAGCGCCCCTTCATCACCTCGCGCAGTTCATCGCGCTTGATGACGGCGTGGGGAGCCGACGTGCACGAGATGACGACGTCGGAGAGGAGGAGGTACCTGTTCAGCTCGTCGAGCCTGACGGCTTTGCCGCCGATCTTTCCGGCGAGGATCACGGCCCGCTCGTACGTCCTGTTGGCGACGTACATCGCGGTCAGGTCCTTGGCGGCAAGTGCCTGGGCAACAAGCATTCCCATCTCCCCCGAACCAATCACGAGGATGTGCCTGCCTTTGAGCGTCCCCAGTTGTTCCTCGGCGAGCATGACGGCCGCTGATCCGATGGAGACCGCACCCCTGTTTATCTGGGTACGTTTGCGGACTTCCACGCCGACATGCACGGCCTTGTTGATACAGAGTTCAAGGAGCGGGCTTGATGTATCGACCTGCTGTGCCGTGCTCATCGCTTTTTTGAGCTGGCCGAGGATCTGGTCTTCCCCGACGATCATGGAATCCATGCCTGATGCGACTTTCAACAGGTGGCGCAGCGCAGCGGTGCCTGAATAGATCGTAAACCCATATCTTTCCTCTTCTTCAAGAAAATCACGGAGAGATTCGGCATCTCCATGCACCAGCACTTCCACCCTGTTGCACGTCTGTATCAGCATGATGCCATGGAAACGGTTCCGTGCCCTCTCGAGGAACGCTTCTTCGTCGGAAAACCGGAATTTCTCAAGGAGATCGACTGTCGCATCGTGATGGGAGAGCCCGGCTATCGCCAGCGGGGCGAAGAGCATGTCTTCTGTCACAGGTACTTTGCCTCTGCTATTCTCCATGCCTCCTCCTCTCCCTTCTCAAGAGCTCTCCATATCTCCTTATCATACAGGATATCCCTTATAAGTCCGTTCCGTCTCTTTATATCGGGCTCTTTTGACTTGAGATACGAACGGAGCCTGACCTGCAGACCGATCATAGCATCGAGATTTGGGCAGGACCTCTCGAAAAACTCACGGATGAACCGTGATATGGCGGGACTCGATCCACCTGTGCTGATCGAAAAAACAAAATTCTCCCCCCTGATCACCGAGGGAATGATGACATCTCCAGGATCCCCCCGTGCATTGTTGAAGAGCACGCCTGCTTCCCTGCATGCCCTCCCGATCCGGTTGTTCTGATCTTCCTCGGAGGTGGCAGCAACCACCAGGAAGGCTCCTTCCATGAGAGACTGTAACTCCCGGTCATCCATCGATGCAATATCCCTTTTGGTGCATTCCACCTTCATATCAGAAAATTCCCGGAGAAACGAACGGCTGATAACCCTGACGAACGCATCCCCGCAGAAAAAAGCCGCCTTTCGCAGGCCTACCCTGCCCCCTCCGAAGACAATGACGGTCTTTTTGGCAAGGTCTACCATAAGGGGGATCATCGGATTATAGATCTGGCTGGCGATTTACATTAAAGTGTTGGAATGATGTTTTTTCTCGCATCCGGAAAAATGAAAGGATTTTAATACCCTATTGCAGAAAACCGGTCCTGGGAATGTACGAGCTTGTTTCTCCGGTAAACTTCAGACTGGTGCTCAAATACCTGGGGCTCCTGCTGATCGGAATGGGGGCAGTCCTGTTCGTCCCCTTCACGTTTGCCGTCCTGCACTCCGAACATTCCATCGCATCCGTGTACGGGATGCTTGCAGTGGCAGTACTCGGGATAGGGTACTCGCTCAACAGGTTTCTTCCCGGTGGCGAGATCCAGTGGAAAGAGGCGATGGTTATCTCGGCGCTGGTATTCCCTGTTGCCGCCCTGATAAGCTCCATCCCCTTCCTCTTCTCAACGGGCATGAGTTTTCCTGACGCGTATTTCGAAGCTGTATCCGGAGTTACCACCACCGGCCTCTCGGTTGCGCCTTCCGATGCCGGGTTGGTCTTTTTATTCGCCAGGTCGTGGCTGCAGTGGATAGGGGGTATCGGAATCCTCGTCATCGTCCTGTCGCTGCTTGGAATGCCCGGTATCAGCATATCAAGGCTTTTTGGGTCTGCGTTCGGGGAGAGGAAGATACGCCCGACTGTCATCTCCACCACTGTCATCCTCTTCGAGGTCTACCTCCTGATCACGGTCATCGCCTTTGTGTTGCTCCTTGCAGGAGGGATGAGCCCGTTCGATGCCGTCTGCCATGCATTCACGACTGTGTCGACAGGGGGTTTTTCCACGAGAACCGGTTCAATCGCCGATTTTTCCGGGCTGTTCATCCCTGCGGTCGTCACGATAGGGTGTGTCCTTGGTTCGGTAAACTTCGAGGTGTACGTCCAGATGGCCAAAAAACCCCTCATGCTTCTGAAGGACCCCCAGTTCCGCTTCTTCGTGTTGTTTGCACTGGCGGGATCGAGTCTGCTCGCATGTACCCTTGCCGGGACAGGCTCGATCGTCCAGATTCTCCCAAAAGCTCTGTTCCAGGCATTTTCCGCCCTTACCACGGCCGGATTTGCCACGACAGATATCGGGGCCTTCCCTGACAGTGCAAAGGCGGTCATGTGTTTCCTGATGTGGATCGGAGGGGGTATGGGATCGACTGCCGGAGGGATCAAGATCCTCAGGGTCATGGTCCTCTTCTCGATTGTGTACATGGTATTCATCAGGTTCTTCCTCCCCCGCGAGGCAGTCACCCCCCTGCGAGTGGATGGCCGGGTGGTAGAGCCCGAGCAGGTTCAGAACCTCGTGACATTTCTCGTTTTATACCTTGTAGTTCTCATAATCTCGGCTTTCATCTTCATGATACATGG
>LKUF01000387.1 GCA_001412335.1 Methanolinea sp. SDB | reverse complement strand
GGCCTATCATGTCGGCCTGTCACGCCGACGACTCGGATTCGAATTCCGACCTGGGCGTAATCTTTTCTATCACACTTTCGTTGGGTTAGATTCGTTTTTTTGTTCCTTTAAGAACCTTTAAATAAAGAACGGGAAACCTTGTGATACAGGTAGATGGGAGGTACATTGTTGAAAAAAACGTACCGGGTTATATGTATCCTTATCTGGATTCTTGGTATTTTCTCGTGTTTCGTAGGAAGTGCCACCCTGCTCCCTCCGAGCCCCCCGGAGACGCAGGGAATATCCACGAGCACAGTGGTCAGTTCAGACGGGTCCTTCTCACACGGGAGTTCGATGCAGTGGGCGCTCTCGAATGAAGCCCTGGGGATGAATACCGGCATTATCGACCCGATACCCGACCCCCCTGAATGGGGCGTGTTCCCGGAGCCCCCGCTGAACCTCGAGAGGGGGGAGGTCCAGATGTACGCGACATATTCAGAGGAGACAAATACACATTCCGGGGTTATCGAGTACACGCGAAGCACCGATATCGACACCGCTCCCACGGTGAGGGGCGGGTCGAATGTCGAGAATTACCGGCTCATCAACTTCATTGGGTATGACGGGGGCCGGATCGTATCGACGGAAGACCTGGTCCTTGACACGGTCGCGACACCCATCAACGCGGAATACGGGAAGCTCTGCCCGTTCATGGACGTATCGCGGGACTGTATCCCGGCATTCTGCAACCTGGTCGAGACGGGAAGTATCATCGATATGAGCCGGGTATCTGCATCGAGTGCAGGAAGCATCAGGAACGTGAACCCGCCCGGAGAACCCGGACACACCCCGACACTGCCGAGCGTTGGCGATCCCGCACTGCTCGACTATACTGTCAGGGTCACCGAGCTCACCAGTGGTGTGCCTTCAATGGGCCTGGTCTCGACATACACGAACATCATCTCGCTGGAAGGGAGCGGTATATGCCCGGGGCCGGATATCGAGGGCAACTACATGCTTGGCCAGCGGCTCTCGTTCGAGGAGTACCGCAGCGTGCACGGAGAGGTGTCGCTGTTTGAATACGTGGTCGGGTATGAATCAGGCCTTTTAAGATAAAACTCTCATTTTTTTCCCGTATTCAGTTGTTTCTCTGACGATCGGCTGAAAGGAGCCTTATTCCCATATTCGAAAATTCTCCGCATTGAGTTCGGGCAATCACTGGAACCTGGTCTTTTGAGAGACTGATCTGTCCGATGGACTATTTCAGGCCGGTCAGACTAATCATTCCACAAATGGCTATTTTACAAAAAATTCCAGGAATTACAGGAGTGTTAAAAACCGAATTATTAAATCTTCATAGTGGGACAATGCAGTATATCATCGGTGAGATTAACATTCATCGGACAGATGAACCCGGGGTTGAAGGAAAGATGCGGAAGTTCGTGGCATTCGTTTTGATTATTCTTATCGCGGTCGAGATGACTGTGGGTGCAGCAGGTGCGGCAAGCATTATCGGGTATAAATTCTACGATTACAACAGGAACGGTGTAAAGGATGGGAACGGCGTCTTCCTTCCCGGATGGGAGATCACCGTCGAAAATGAAACGTGGTCAGATACACAATATACGGGCCCGGATGGACATTATAACTTTACCACCGGTCTGTACAATAAAAGCAGCTACAATGTGACTGAGACGCTCAATGCGACATTCAGAAACATGGGATGGTATAATACCTCAAATGCCACGTATGAAGTTCATTTTTATAAGGGCTCTCCAGGTGATCCAAGTCCATATGAACATATCAGTTCAGAAGAAGAGCTGGAGGCCCGGATGGACAATCTGCCCACTACCCAATCGTACGTCTGGCTTGGGTACAACATCCGGATAGGGGACATCAATGGTAATAAAGATCCGGAACTCAAGATGTTCGAACCTCTGGGTGACTGGAACCCCGGAGCGTCATCAAAAGATGTGAGCCCGTCAGACCATACAACCTGGACGAGCGGCACCTACAAGCATTTCAACCTGACCTGGACAAATACAACCATGGACCCTGATTCCGCTGATGATAATGCAAACATGACCATTGATTTGGACGGAGTAACACAGGATGATAGACCAAGTGCGGATAGGGCGAATGCATGGCCGATCAGGCACATCGTCATACGGCTCCACTCCGAGGATCCCAACTATTACGTGGAGATAGATAATGTTGTTCTAAAACAGGGGCTTTTGACATACGAACTGGAGTCAACGAAATCATCGCCCCTGAGCTGGAGCGAATCACCCGACACAACGGACTATTACCTCGTTCTCCGGGCATCCGCAGCCCTGGAGGATCTCGGAGGCGACCAGATCTCCGAGGGATTCTCGCTTGACGGAGATATCAGGTTTACCTGGACTGGCAGTCCCAAGCAGAACGACATCAAGATGGATGTCCTTGTCGGGAGGTACCTGAGCAGCTACGATGATGTCCAGATTGCAATCTTTGGCAACCATATAAACGGCACAGTGAGCGGGTACAAGCTTGATACCCTCGGAAATGGCCTGGAAGGCTGGAACATAACCTGCACCAACACCACCCTGGAATTCTATGGCTATAATGTTACCAATGACACCGGATACTACGAAATCCATAACGTTCCGCCCGGGTATTTCGAGCTGAATGAATCCCTTGGTGACTGGCCTGAATGGGCACCAATTGATGGGAACCGGACAATCCACACCACCCTGGAACAACTCAACCTTACCGATGAGAACTTTGTCAACACGCTGAATGGATCCGTGAGCGGTTTCAAGATAAATGACCTGAATGTAAACGGACGCTGGGATCCCGGTGAACCAACGCTTTCCGGCTGGACGATAACACTTTCGAACCAGACCGTTGGATATACAAATTCCAGTGTCACGAATGCGACCGGGCAGTACCTGATCGAGAACGTTCCCATGGGAATCTACTGGTTAAACGAGACCCTCGAGTCAGGCTGGACGCAGGTCACGCTCAACCGGACAGTCCAGGTCACCGAAGAAGAACTGGTTCTCACTAACCAGAACTTCACAAATGCGCAATCTTTCAGGAATATAACGGGATACAAGTTCAATGATTTAAACAGGAACGGGATATGGGATACCGGTGAACCCCCGATTGAGAACTGGCAGGTTTGTGTCAATTATACGAACGGCACTCCATTAGCATGTGATCTGACCAACGAGAGTGGATATTATGAATTTGCGGATCTCTCATCCTTCGAGACATACCGTGTTACGGAAGATCTCTACTCCAGCTGGGTAAACTCCACCAACAGGACTGTCAATTTGAGTTTCATCTGCCCCGATTTCCCAATCCTGCCTCCACCTCAAACTCCGGGTTCAACAGTCACCCTGAATTATACATCGGGAGGAACACCCATCCCCGCACCCCCGCTGCCAGCTGTTGATTATGCATATTTCAGGGCAACCGCCGATATCGCATCCGGATATGATATCATCAACCAGAGCCAGTACCCCGCATGGTGCGTTGATGCAAATACACTGGTTGGCCCCAACGAGGAATATGGAACATGCTGTTTCATATCAAGTTATGACGAAGCCAATATCAGCCTTCTGGGGGCGTACCCCAATGTCGCGACAACCGACTGGGACATGGTGAACTACGTCCTCAACCGACGCCATGACCCGGGTGTTAATTATAATTCCAATGTCGTGCAGCGCACTCTCTGGAACCTGACGAATGGCATGCAGATAAATACCAGTTCTTTTGGAGGATTCAGCCTGAGTTCCGGAGAGGTGACGTCGGCAAGCACCCTAAGATCCGAAGCGATTGCAAACGGAACAGGGTATATCCCGCCGTGTGGCGGAGTAATGGGTGTCTTTGTGAATCTCTCCGCCACCGGTCCATTAAAGCAGCTTACCATGATGGAACTGCCTACCCAGTGCTGTGATACAGGGTATGACTTTGGAAATTACCAGCTGAACGGTTCGGTCAGCGGGTATAAG
>LKUF01000386.1 GCA_001412335.1 Methanolinea sp. SDB | reverse complement strand
AGGTCGGCATCTCCAATTCCTGCACCGGAAGAGGGAATATATGCAGATCCTGTCCTGATAATAACCGATCTCACCTCGCATGCGCTGTTTTCAGACGTATCGACTGCTGTTACCCTGATATATGCAACCCCTGGACGGGCATCTTGAGGCACCATCCAGTCGATGGATCCACTCTCCCCAAGGTCTTTTCCGATGGTGTTCCAGCTGTATTTGCCGTCGGTCGAATATTCAACGGACACTCCTGCAACTGCTGTATTGTCCGACGACGACCACTGGATTTTCACAGCCGATCCCGGGGTAACGGTCGAATAGGAACCGGGTGATTCGAGGGAGACTGAAGGTGGTCTATCATCAGTTTCTGTTGTTGGTGCAGGAGTTGGTGTGCGTGTCGGGACTGTTGTTGGTGTGCCTGTGGGAGTTGGGGTCGGTACCACGGCCGCATCACTCGTGAATGTCTTGAGGCAGACATTCGAATTGGGATA
Source organism: Methanolinea sp. SDB (assembly GCA_001412335.1). Classification (GTDB taxonomy): domain Archaea; phylum Halobacteriota; class Methanomicrobia; order Methanomicrobiales; family Methanospirillaceae; genus SD8. Next base: position 714 of record LKUF01000386.1, on the reverse strand, counting down.
GATGGTTGTGATATCGGTCCAGCGGGTGCCGTCGCTGCTCACGTAACTATCACCCGGCTCTGCAGTCGCCCCGGATGTATACCCGCTGTACGGGTATTCCATGGCGACCGGGTACTGATACCCCGGCGTGGTAATCTTCACCACGACTGCGAACTCCTGGCCCGGGGCCAACCGGATGGGAGTATCAAGTTTTATGGTATGATACCCGGGAATGGGTATGGTCCCTGAGACCGAGCCTGCCTGTCTCCCGCTGGTTGGATCGTGAGAACAGTCGAGATACACACGAACCTGGTATGATGCATCAGGAACCGCGGTGTAGAAACTTACCGCCTGGAGATCTTCTGACCCGGCAGCGGTGAAGATATTGGCGAAGTATTCCGTATCGGATCCGGATCCGTACGAGACAACCCATCCGAGCGGGTCATACTGGTATATGCTTTCGTAATTATCGGTTGTTTCGGCCATGAAAAGGGCATTGTCCCTCCCTATACGGGTGTCGTAATAGGAGACGTAGAAGTATCCTTCATCTCCCCATGCTTTGCCCCAGCTGTTCTTCACGATAAATGCCCCGTTGCCTGCCGGGAGCCTCTCAAAGTTGGTGCGGTCATAGGAATCGTCCCAGCCGACGATGGTGATCGCATGATTGCCTGATGCGCTGCCGCCGTAGTAGTACGAGTTCCGGTGTGTAGAGAAGAAGTCATCATTCCAGTAAAG
>LKUF01000385.1 GCA_001412335.1 Methanolinea sp. SDB | reverse complement strand
CTCGACTTTTGCAGCTATGAGCCCCATATTTGAGACGTAACTTTCTCCTAGATAACAAATTGCAGCGTGGTTTTTGATACACAAAACTGTTGTGCTATAGGTCTTTTTTCTTGGACCCGGCGAATATTTTTTTGATTTCTCCGGCAGTTCGATATTTGCGGCTAAAGTCGATGTCCATGATTTCTCCAATGTCTGAGAGCACCTGGTCATAATAATCAAACAGGTACATATTTTCTTCCAAAAGGGAGCATGAGCTGCGCCGAAGGCTCTCGAGTATCTTCGGCACAGGGTGTTTGTGCTCAAGTTTCTTCTCTAATAACCGTAGGAGAACAAGAGCGACAAAACAGCTCAGGAAATGCGCTTCGATGTGATCTTCTCGGGAGACGTACACTGGCCGGGTCTCAAGATCGCTTTTAGTGACTCTGAACGAATCCTCTATTTTCCAAAGACCCCGGTAGATCTCTATGATTTTCTCATCTTCCTTATCGAGCTCACTGGTTACAATGGCATAATAGCCATCGTATTTTTCTTCTTCTGCAAGAGCCTCTCTATCAACAACGAGGATATGTTCGGCATCATCGACCAGCTCTCCGGAGGAGGGAGCGAAGGTGAGGTCTTTTACATATTTAGCGGCTCCATAGGAGGTAGCTCTGGCATAGGCGGCCGGAGATGATATGAGTTTTTGTGCCTTGGATAATACCGCTTCCCGGTCCGCCTGTGCTTTCCGGGCATACTCGGGGCTATAAAAGACAATATGCTTCTCATTGACGGAGATCTTCTTCCTCTTCCCTTCGAGCGTAGAGACATAAATCTCTCTGGGGTAGATGCGGGACTTGATCTTGAATCCCTCTCGGCCGATTTCCCGATACTCACTCTGATCAAGCACATAATCCTTAAAGGCTGTATCAGAGCATCGTATTGAATAACTGAGCACGTAGCCGCAGCGGTCAATGAGAATCCGGCGAATGTTATCCCCGGAGATCATTCCCCTATCGCCGACCACGATAAACCGTCCCAGTTCATATTTTTTACGGACCTGATGGATCATCGGAATGAGGGTTTGTTTGTCGAGCATATTTCCCGGATACAAGCCGTAGGTCAGCGGAATCCCATCGGTATCCATAAACAGCCCCATCTGGACTATGGGATCAGCCCTGTGTTCTTTCGACACCCCTTTGCGCCTCAGTTCATCCTGCTTGGATATCTCGAAATAGTAGTTGGTCACATCGTAGTATACCAGTGAATTATCACGTCCGTAGAGCTTTTTGATCCGCTTATGTATGGCCAGGAGCATCGGGTCCTTGAATTGGGCAAAGAAGGAAAGGGAGCGGTATACGTCATCGAGGGAGAAATCCATTTTATCGAAGAGCATATTCCGCTTTTCAAACGATCGTTTCTTTGAGGCGGGAGCAAGAAGGCGAGAATAGACCAGCATCTTGAAAATCGCGTTGTGATTGTACTGGGCATCGGTGTAGCGCCTGCGGTTGTTGATGAAATAATCGAGCTCCAGCTCGTGGTAGAGATGAGAGAAGACCACATGACCAAAGTTCTTCCTGTTGTCGCTGCCGAGGGGTAAAGCCGATTGAGGAGAAATAGAAAAGGATATGGTGCTGTTCTCCTCTTTGCGAGCTTGATCCATTTGTTTTGCAACCTGTTCAAAGTGAGCGATAGGGTTCTCGTACTCTTTTTCCAGCTCGTCAAGATATCCAAGGCTCATAATCGTCTTTTGCCTTGTTCTCCCTTGGCTATCACGAAACCCATGAACGATGGAAAGCTGCGTGCGCCCGGTCTTTGACGAGGTGCTTTTTTTCAAATACATGTTATACCCCCTCCCTTCAAAGACAGTATAGCATATAACGTAACAATACGTAACTATTATATGTTGTTAAGTTTAAAGAAAATCTCCCCTATGTTGTTATGGGAAGGAAAAATATTTTGTCAAATTATTTAAAGGGCTGCAGAACTAGGG
>LKUF01000384.1 GCA_001412335.1 Methanolinea sp. SDB | reverse complement strand
GGACAGTTTTCTGCCGGGCTATAACCCTATCAGAGTGCTCACTATATTGCGTTCCCAGATATTTAACTACTCTGTTTGTGAAAGCAATGCATCGACGATTGCTTTTACGCCTGTACCCTCTTTGAGATTGGTTCTGAATATCTTCATCGAGGGGTTATACCGCTTCATATCCGTCTCCATCCGGTCGAGATCAGCACCGACGAAGGGGGCGAGATCCACCTTGTTGATCACGCCTATCTGGCAGTCCCGAAACATCATTGGATGCTTATTCACCACATCGTCACCTTCAGTCGAGCTTATCACGACCAGGCGCTTCTCGGCACCCAGGCGAAAATCGGTCGGGCAAACCATGTTTCCGACGTTCTCAATGAAGAGGAGATCGATGGTGTCCAGGGGTAGATCCTCGATTGCGTGCTCTACAAGATGCGCATCAAGGTGGCATTCCTTCCCGGTGTTTGCATTCACAGCGGGAATCCCGAGAGCAATGATCCGTTTATAGTCATCGTCCCCGTAGACATCGCCTGCTATGGCAGCCGCCTGAATACCTCTATCTTTGAGAAGAGGGACAATCTTCTCAATAAGGGCGGTCTTTCCCGATCCGATCGCACCCAGGAGATCGAATGCCCTGATCCCGTGAGCGCGCAAAGTTGCAGAATTATTCTCTGCAATTTTGTTATTGACGTCGTAAATGTCTTTTTCGATCCTGACGTCGATATGATGCATAAGAATTGTTCGATGGTACAGTGTTTATAGGTTCACTTTCCAACATGTATACCAATGAAAGGTGAACGAATTCTCTATCCCTGTTATTTTGATGCCGGGCTGTTCCGTTATGAGGGGCGAAGGGTGTCAAGATCGAAAGCGGTAAAGAATCCGACGATTGCCGATATTCAGCGTGCGATGAAGAAGGCGGGTCTTTCGTTCCGAACCGAACAGAAGCATCATCCCGCGTACTGGTGGAAAAGGGAGGGCCGGCTGGTTGTAAACTGGGACAAGAGCAAGGAAAAACTCCTGAAAGTGGTTGCAGGAAACCTGGAGGCCAGGAAATGACCGGGATGTACGACCTGCATACACATACCACCATGAGTGACGGAGAGATGCTCCCGATGGAGCTTATCCGGAGGATGGCGGTTCTTGGATATGACACGGTGGCAGTTACTGACCACGCAGACAGTTCAAACCTGGAGTCTTTGCTTGCCGCGTTACCAGAGGTACGGGAGTCTGCGAATATCTATGGGGTAAGACTCCTCTGTGGCGTCGAACTCACCCATGTTCCGCCCACCCTGATCCAGGGGATGGCACAAAAGGCGAAGAATCTCGGGGCCGATGTGGTGGTGGTTCATGGAGAGACGCTCATGGAGCCCGTTGCACCGGGAACCAACCGTGCGGCATGTTCCTGTACCGATGTTGATGTCCTTGCCCATCCGGGTTTGATCACGATGGATGATGCAATGCTTGCGGCTGAACATGGCGTCGCACTGGAACTGACCTCGAGAGGGGGCCACAACAGGACAAACGGTCACGTCGCCAATATGGCAAGAGATGCCGGCTGCACGCTGGTTGTGAATTCTGACGCGCATGCGCCACACGATCTCCTGGATGAGCGCGCGAAATTTTCTGTTGCCATGGGTGCCGGACTTAAAAAAGACGAGTGTTCACGCGCAGTTTCTTTAAATATTGACAAACTGGTTCTCCGATAAAATTACTATTTATATCTTTACAAAACATTTATATAGTATTACTATCTATATATATAGATTACTAAATCATCTGCTGCCATTTTTCCAATGGAGATGCAGGATGGGGTTTTATCTTGAAATCAATTGGTCACGTGATGCATACCGTCGGCAATCGACTTCTCGTTGTCAGGTGTGATCCCGCTCACCTCCCACGAATGTATACAGACGTGATTGATAAAAGGATGAAACCTGTCGGCAGGGTTGTGGATGTTTTTGGAAATGTGTCTGCTCCATGTGCTGCAATTCTCTGCAGGACACAGGCACGGGCTGATGCAGGAGAGATGCTGTTTATAAAATAGCGAGGTGTAAAAATGCAGGAAGTAGAAAAACTAAAAATTCTTCAAAATGAGCGTGAGACTCTTAAACAGCGTTTGAAAGAGCGTGTAAAGGAACACGAGAAGAAGGCCGAGGACCATACCGAGACGGTCTGTCCCGAGTGTGGAAGCCGGCAGCTCGTTCATGATTATGAACGTGCGGAACTGGTATGCCAGAACTGCGGGCTTGTCATCGATGATGATTTTATTGACCGGGGACCGGAGTGGCGGGCCTTCGACCATGACCAGCGCATGAAGCGTTCCCGTGTGGGCGCACCGATGACCTTTACCATCCATGACAAGGGTCTTTCCACGATGATCGACTGGAGAAACCGTGACTCGTATGGCCGGGCCATCTCCAGCAAGAACCGGGCGCAGCTCTACCGTCTCCGCAAGTGGCAGCGCCGGATCAGGGTCTCCAATGCCACCGAGAGAAACCTGGCCTTTGCGCTGAGCGAGCTTGACCGTATGGCTTCTGCCCTCGGACTCCCGCGAAACGTCCGCGAGACCGCTGCGGTCGTGTACCGTGATGCGGTCGACAAGAACCTCATCAGGGGAAGAAGTATCGAGGGTGTCGCTGCAGCTGCGCTCTATGCAGCCTGCCGGCAGTGCAGTGTACCGAGGACGCTGGACGAGATCGCAGAGGTCTCCAGGGTCTCCAGGAAAGAGATCGGGAGGACGTACCGTTTCATCTCCCGCGAACTCGGGCTGAAGCTTCTTCCCACGTCACCGATCGACTATGTTCCCAGGTTCTGCTCGGGCCTGAATCTGAAAGGCGAAGTCCAGAGCAGGGCAGTCGAGATCCTCCGACAGGCAGGCGAGCGCGAGCTTACCAGCGGCAGGGGGCCGACTGGCGTGGCCGCCGCGGCCATCTATATCTCCTCGATTCTCGGAGGGGAACGGCGCACACAGCGCGAAGTGGCAGAGGTCGCCGGTGTGACCGAGGTCACGATCAGGAACCGGTACAAGGAACTTGCCGAGAAACTTGATATCGAGATAATCCTGTAATCCAAAGGGGTATCATATACATACTCTTTTTTTGAAGTTTCCCAATCTCAATTGTTCCTGGATTCTTCACATGAAAAAGATCATTTTTCCGAACAGTAACAACTATATCCAGACGATAGAAATCTAAGATGTCACATCCGGGCTTGTAGATCAGGGGTAGATCGTTACGTTCGCAACGTAAAGGCCGCGGGTTCGAATCCCGCCAAGTCCATGGGGAAGGAAGAGAGGTGACCAGTAGGTCGCGCCGAGGGGTGCGAGGGGGCGTGAGGCCCCATCGGTTCGGAACCGCCCGGGTCCATATCGAAAATATTTCCAGTTGTTGTGCTTTCGCGACCGTCAGGTCGTGCCGGGTTCTAAGGGCGGCGGTCCGCAAAAGTAAGGCCTCGGGTTCGAATCGCGCCCGGGTGGTTCTGTCAGCTGAATATCCTGCCAGACAGACGGATAAAACCCTGTTTTTTATTTGCCCTGCTGATTGATCAGGAAGAGATATAAGACCAGAAAAGAAAAATTGTAAGGCGCAAGCCTTTGCGTTACCAGGGCTCGTAGATCAGGGGTAGATCGTCACGTTTGCAACGTGAAGGCCACGGGTTCAAATCCCGTCGAGTCCATATCTTTTTTTCAGGCAATTGTTGTGTACTACGCGACCGTCAGGTCGCGCCGGGTTCGAAGGGCAGCGCCCTCGGTCTGCAAAAGTAATGCCACGGGTTCAAATCGCGTCGAGTCCATATCCAGTTTTAATGTTACTCATTCGCGACCGCCAGGTCATGCCGGGTTCGAAGGGCAGCGCCCTCGGTCTGCAAAAGTAATGCCACGGGTTCAAATCGCGTCGAGTCCATATCTTTTTTTCAGGCAATTGTTGTGTATTACGCGACCTTCAGGTCGCGCCGGGGGGTGCGAGGGGGCGTGAGGCGCCATCGGTTCGGAACCGTCGAGTCCATATCCTGTTTTAATGCCTCATTCGCGACCGCCAGGTCGCGTCGGGTTCGAAGGGCAGCGCCCTCGGTCTGCAAAAAGCTGATCCCGAAACGTAAATATGAGAGTTGAAATTACTTTTGGGAAACGACTTACTCATATCAAGTCCAATGAATGCTGCATGAGGTGGACCGGCATGAAGGCGCGAATAATTGAAACAACCGATGGAATCCAGGGAGAGGGCGATGTTGCCCTGTTCGACCAGATGCAACGGCATCTGAGAGACAAGGGCTGGATTGGAACGGACAGGCTCCTGGCGTTCGGGATCAATGGGGGTGTGGCACTAGAGATAGGGCCGGGACCCGGGTATCTTGGTCTCGAATGGCTTTCAAAAACGGTTGACACCAGTCTCAGGGCAGTCGAGATAAGCCCGAACATGATTGCCGTCGCTCAAAAAAACGCTGCAGAATACGGACTTCTCCCGAGAGTTGAATATCGATTGGGCCGGGCCGAAGAGATACCCTTTGATGACGAGGTGTTTGACGCGGTATTTAGCAATGGATCTCTGCATGAATGGAGCGACCC
>LKUF01000383.1 GCA_001412335.1 Methanolinea sp. SDB | reverse complement strand
AGCGTCGGGAAGGTCTTGTCGAGCTGGGACATGCGTCCGCCGATTGTCGGATCCTTCTCGATGAGGTAGGTCTTGATCCCTGCATTTGCAAGGTCCAGTGCTGCCTGCATACCGGCGATACCCGCACCGACGACCATCGCGGCACGCTCGACGGGCACGCTCTTGGGGAAGAGATCCTCGAGGAGGGCTGCCTTGGCAACAGCGATACGAACCGCATCCTTAGCCTTATCTGTCGCACCCTCGCGGTCGTGCATGTGCACCCACGAGTTTTGTTCACGGATGTTGGCCATCTCGAAGCGGAACGGGTTCAATCCTCCTTCCTTCGATGCGGTCCTGAAAGTTGGTTCATGCAGGCGGGGTGTACAGGCTGCAACGACAACGCCGGTGAGTTCATGCTCTTTTATGGCGTCGATGATCTTGTTCTGGCCGGGTGTCGAGCACATGTACTGGTAATTGTCGACAAATGCGACTTCGGGCATCTTCTTTGCATATTCCTGGACTTCCTCGATATCAAGAGACCCGGCAATGTTGGTACCACAGTGACAGATGAATACACCCACGCGTGGCTTGGCTGCAGGCTTTTTCTCGGTCGCCTTCTTTGGTGCTTCCTGCTTCTTTGTTGTTTTCTTTGCTTTCTTTTCTGCCATTTCTCATACCTCCGTCACAGGACCTTCTCCAGGAATGGCTCGCAGCTGACGGCATGCAGATCGAGTGCCAGCTCCTGGGGACTCATCCCCTGCGCCAGTCCGAGCAGTTCACAGTAGTGGAGCACAGGCAGACCGTAGTCTATGCCGAACTTCTCCTCTATCTCGATCTGGCCGCGGTCATATTGCAACTGGCAGAACGGGCACACCTCTGTGAGGGCGTCCACACCGACCTCCATCAGGTTGATCATCTTCTCGTTGGTGATATCGAGCGAGTGCACGAGGTCATATCCACGCACACCGCCTCCCGCACCGCAGCAGAGCATCTTGTTCCGGTACTCGACAGGAGTCGCACCGAGGGCCCCCACCATCTCTTCGATCCATGTGGGGTGTTCCGTTGTCCCGAAATGACGCTCCTTCTTGGGCTTCATCAGGTGGCAGCCGTAGTGGACCGCGATCCTGGTTCCGGTCAGCGGAACCGTGACACTTTCACGTATCTTGTCGACACCGCAGATCTCGGGGTCATACAGGAGCTCGGCAAGGTGCCATACATCGATGCTCCCCTTGAACTCCATGTCGATCTCTTTTAAGACCTCGTTGACGCCGTCACGAAGCTCGTCGTGCTTCTTTAACTTCTCGTTGACCTCGTAGATGGACTTGTAGCACCCGTTGCAGATGAGTGCGATGTCTTTTCCCATCTGTTCGGCCAGGACCACGTTCCGTGCAGCCATGGCGTACCAGATGTTCAAATCGATGGAACCGAATGCACCCGGTGCAGGACAGCAGCTGGCACCGTGCAGTTCGAGGAGCTTTATCCCAAGTTTTTCAGAGGTTTTTATGGCAGATGCCTCGCAGCCAGGGTACCTGTTTGGTGCGATACATCCCAGGTAAAACGCATATTCATGCATCTCTTTTCACCCCTCTCTCTCCTTGATTATCTTGTCAGCACGCCCCTTGAGCCCGTAATGGTCAAGGATTACCTGGATTCCCTTGATAAAATCGGGGTATCCGTGCGTGGTCGGGGGTTCGGCATTCAGTCCGAGTTTTGTCCGGGCTGCCCGGTTCACGTCGTTATTGGGAACACCGTGACCGGTGGTGTAGATGGCCTGAACGGTCTTTAAGAAATTGACCGGAATGATGTCCCGCTTGGCGGCGAGGTTCCGCATTGCCATGATCACATCGGTTGGTGCGATGCCCCGGGGGCACCTGTCCGTGCAGCTGTAGCAGGTAGTGCAGAGCCAGAGATCCGGATCGGTGAGCGCCTCTTCCTCAAGCCCCAGCAGAGCCCGCCTGACAAACTTGCGTATGCGGTATGAACTGCGTGGTGCAGAGGGACAGGATGCTGTGCACGTCCCGCACTGGTAGCACAGGTGGGGAATGCTCATCGAGATCTTCTCGACCTCTTTTGTAAATTCAGGGTTCTGTTCGTCACTGTACAGGCGGGTGTCTCTCAGTTTCTTCTCGAGTGCCTCAGGGTAACCTTTTGTCTTTGCCATTTCTAGATCCCTCACGCCTTCTCCATCATCTTCAGCTGTACTTCTCCGGGGGTGTCTTCCTTTACCCTGGACGTCCTCGGAGTGCACAGTTTCTCCTTGATCTTGTTGAACAGGTCGGTCTCCTTGCCCTTGATACGGATACCGGTCCTGTGCAGCCGGATAATATCTTCACCCGGACATGCATTCACACATGCGCCGCAGAGGATGCAGAAGTCCTTGTTGACAGCGATGGTGGGTGAAACCTCGCCCTTCATCTGGCCTGCCGGCTTGTCGGAGGGGAGGTAAATTGCGTTTGCCGGGCAGACCTCCACGCACGTGGAACAGCCGCCTGGGCACTTCTCGGGGAAGAACTCGATGTCGCCCTCGAAGATCTTCTCCACCTTGATCGCCTCTGTCGGGCAGTTCGTGGAACACCAGGTGCACGTGCAGCACATATTCTTGTCAATGTTCACACTGCCGGGCATCTTCTTGGAGACAACTTCGCGCTCGACGGTGATGCACTCCTCCGGACAGAGCTCGACACACACCTTGCAGGCATCGCACCGGGACTCGTCCCAGACCACTTCGCCCTCAACCTTGCCGGATTCTGCAATGAACGGCTTGTGCTTCACGTCGATTGCCGGGCAGAGAGCTCCGCAGATCCCACAGAGCGTGCACTTCTCATCGTCCACTTTGAACTCGATCTTGCTCTCCAATGCCGTCTGGCGTTCTTTTCCTTCAACACTTGCTCCCTCGTATTCGGGAACGTCACGAATAATTGCGTCCCGCGGGCAGACCTCGTCGCAGATAGTACACTTGACGCACTTCTCGTCGTCGATGTCTGCAACCATGTCATATTCGGGGAAACCTTCTTTCTCTGCTATCGGTAGTCGCTCCTCACCGTCAATCTTGAGGGTAAGAGCGTTGAACGGGCACATAATCACACAAACGCCACAATATGAGCATTTGACCTCGTCAATATCGACCGGGGCAGCATACTCCACTGCACCGCGTCTCGTCGCCCCAACGAGTCCCAGCGCAATGGCTTCTTCCGGACATGCCTCGACACAGATCCCACACCCGGTACACACTTCAGTGTTCAATACCAGGTTGTTTACTGCCTGGAGGAGTTTCTGCTCACAGGTGACATTCACGCCTTCCCGCTTCTTGGAGAATTTTGGAAACATTGTCATGCGGTAACCTCATTTCACTCCTGTAATCTCAATTTCATACCTTGGCCTTAGACGGCACCGACCCTCGTCCTGCCAGCCTAATCACATCATGCGGACATGCCTCGACACACACTCCACAGCCTGCGCACAGTTCCTGGTTGAAATCAAGAACCATCGCCTTGCCATGCTTTACCTTGTAGATCTTCTCTTTGGTGACTGGATCTACAGTGTAGAGTTCGAGTGCGTCAACCGGGCACGCGACCACACAATTATTACAGCCGGTACAACGTTCCATGTTAACATGCAATGCAAATGCCATTTTTTTATCACGCACCAGCTTTGAATCGATT
>LKUF01000382.1 GCA_001412335.1 Methanolinea sp. SDB | reverse complement strand
TGGGTCTCGGTGGTTTTTCTGCTATCCGAACAGAGAACTGAATGATCCGCGGATAGGTAGCGCCTTCAATAGGACAATCACAGATACGTGTTCTGGATCTCGATGATCTCGCTGCTGTCGGTGGCATTCCGGTAGAGTTCAAGAGGTTCCTCGTTCAACTCGAGGAAGCGTATGCCCCATGGACTGGATTCAAGAACGATCTTTGCCTGTGATACTTCTCCGAGAATGAAGAGTGCGGCTGCGAATGCTTCCACTGATGTGAGTCTCCACGGTCTGCCGAAATTGACCGGGTTTGCCGCCACCAGGAACGGTAGTGCACGGCGCCTCCGGTGACCCCTGACGAGATTGGTGTCGAGCACTTCCCAGGAACAGTCCAGGACAGTTATCGATCGTGCGTGGCCGTCAGCCGGCGATAGTGCCTGTTCAGCCGTGGGGTCGAGGAGAATGGTATTTCGTGGAATAAATGAAAGTTTCGTCACGATCTTTACCAGGCCTGACCGCTCCATCCGTTTCACGGTACACTTTTTGGGATCGCAGCTGTTGTCCCGGTAGGCATACAGTGGTATCATCTATCACCTGTGAGCATCCATATTTTATAGAATGTACGTGTTAATGTGCCCCTGTATCCGGAACCCCGACTTGAGGGCGCGGGGGATTACCACGGAGTCTGACCTGAAATTATTTTCCGGGGCAATCGAGCGCTGCGAGAGATTCGGAATCGAGATCGTGCCACTTCCCTGCCCGGAAACCCTGTATCTTGGGTCGGATCGCGAACCGGGAACCTACCTGGAGAGGCTTGACACCCCTGATTTTGTATCGCTTCTCGATGATCTCGAAGCCGAGGTCCTGGAGATTACCCGGGCGAGGGGCCCGCCCCTCTGCATTGTCGGAGTGAACTCTTCCCCCACCTGCGGGGTGGATATGACATATTTCGGAAGCAGGAAAGGGGAACCTCCAAAAATACCGGGACGTGGGGTCTTTCTCTCACGGTTCATGGGTATACCTGCGATCGATGTGGGGGATTTTTCCAGGTTCCGGATCTACCTCGCAGCGCCGCTCTTTTCACGCGCAGAAAAACTCTATAACATCTCGCTGTTCGAGCTTTTGAGATCGTATTTTTTCGATGTCTATCTTCCCCAGGAGGTTGGCGATGACACCCATCACCGCGATCTCGATGAGCACGGTCGAATATTCAGGACGCATCTCCAGGCTCTTGAGACTGCCGATGCGGTCGTTGCGGTCATCGACGGTGCCGATGCGGATTCCGGAACGTCGTGGGAGATGGGGTATGCATATTCACGGGGAAAGCCGGTATATGCAATCAGGACCGATTTCCGCATGGCCGGGAACAAGGAACGGGTAAACCTGATGCTTGAACAGTCATCGTCGGTTGTCACAGGCGAGATGGATCTGCTGAGAGCACTCAAAGCCCCGGGCGCGTGATGGTCATCGGGGGGACAGGCTTTCCTGTTCTTTTCCAGCTGTTCTGTATAAACCCTGATATTTCAACAGGCACAAACAGATCTGTATGCCGAACCTGAATGTGGCTGTCATCGCTCCTCCGGGATATGCGAAAGACCTTGGAAAAGCGGGAACAAGCTCTGATATCACGTTCTATAACCTGAAGCGGGACGATGTGACGGTGACCTTCATCGAACCGGGCAGGTACCCGGAAAAGCTGTCGTCACTCTTCTTCGCCGTCTCCATGGCTGACCAGGTAATCCTTGTCGTGGATGCCCTGGATCCGACGTTTGGGGAGTGTCTCCTGATGCTTGACCTGGCCGGAGTTACTGAGGGTGTCATCATTCTCCGGAATTATATCTCCGCCGAAGAACTGGAACCTCTTATCAGGGGTACTGTTGCGGAACGCTACCTGGTCATGGACGAGGAGATGGGCAGGATCCGGGAGATGTTTCTTGAAGAGGCAGAGAAGACCAGGTCCAAATCACCCAGAACGGAAAAGGTCATCCCGGGTTCTGTTCCCATCGACCATTTCTTCAACGTGAAGGGCATCGGAACGGTCGTCCTCGGTGGTGTGGCCCGGGGATGTATCCGGAAGCATGAAACACTTCGGGTCCACCCGACAGGAAATTCGGCACAGGTTCGATCGATACAGGTCCATGACGACGATGCCGATATGGCATGCAGGGGTGAACGTGTAGGCCTTGCCCTGAAGGGGATCGAGATAGAGGACCTTGACCGCGGCTATGTACTCTCATCGGACCCCGAACTGACATCCTCGAATGCCATCAATGGCCGGGCTGAACTGATCAAATACTGGCCATCGCCATTAAAGGAGGGGATGGTCATCTACATCGGTCACTGGCTGCAGTTTCTCCCGGCGCGCCTGGCTTTCGTCGATAATGCCGGCGACTGGAGAAGACCGGAACTGACCCTCAGAACCGATAAGGAGCTCGTGTTTTATCCCGGGTCACGGGTGCTTCTCCATTACCTTGAGGGCGGAAAACTGCGTGTCGTGGGGCACATGCAGGTATCGTAAAGATCTATTCCGTTCCTCTCCGAGTATCATTTTTTCAAAAATTATAGGTCTGTGTCACATCTTGATTCACGGAATGAACAAAAAAACGGAACAGACATTGGCAATTTAAACCTTTTCTGCTCTCTGAATGTCTTGTTATCGCCACAGGCAGGATCAGCTGGATCTCCTGATCCGGTTTTCCAGATACCCGCTGGGTTAAAGAGAAATCAGATCATCTCTATGATAGATACATATGGCATTGGGAGATCTCTTACCCTGGATAGTTGGGGGCATTCTGGTCCTTGTCCTCGTCGGACTTGTCCTGTACTTTGTGGGAATATACAACCGGTTCTACAGCCTGAAGAACGCCTCCGAAGCAGCCCTGGGACAGATCAGGGTGGCCATGAAGAAACGGCTGGACATGATAGACCAGCTGCTTGGATCCGTGAAGAGCTACGCGAAATTCGAGAAGGAGACCTTTGAAAAAGTTACTGCAATGCGGGCAAGTGTCGGTTCTGCAGGCCCGGGAGACCTGAATGAGATCGAGAAGGAGTCAAGGTCAATTCTTGGGAGGCTTTTTGCTGTCGCAGAGGCCTACCCCGACCTCAAGACCAATACCACCGTAATGAACCTCATGGATGCAGTCAGGGGTGTGGAAGATGAGATTGCCAGGCAGCGCTACACGTACAACAACATAAGCCAGCAGTTCAACACGCTCTGCGATGTCATCCCCTCCAACTTCGTTGCCCGAATCATGGGGCTTTCCAAGCTCACGTACCTCGAATTCGAGGAGGCAATCAGCACCCCGCCAAAGATCGAGTTTTAAAAGGGAATGCTCGTGGACGAAAAGAAGCAGCTTGCAATACTGGTCATCGCAACCCTTGCTATCGGCATAGTCTCGATACTCTTCATGTCGATGGTTGGATCCCTGATGGAAGGCGATCTCGTCATCGACAACTATGAGGCGGAATTTTTTGCCGACGGCTCGTTGACGGAGACATATACCTACGAGGTGAAATCATCGGGCCGGTATCGCATGCTCTACCGTTACTGGCAGGACGACCTCTCTCTCTCCCCCCTCCAGAGCCCCTACATCGAATTTGTGGAAATGGACGCTCCGGACGGGGTCGTTGGCTATGTCGTGGATTATCGCGGGGAAGTGACCCTGGTGGATGGAGACAACCCGGGCTACGTGAATTTCATCGCAGGAACGGCTGAGAAGAGCGAGGTCGGGATCTATAATCCCGCGTATTTCCAGGCAGGAACCTACACGGTCACCTACCGGTATGACCTGCATCCCCCTGTGGAATACGATGATGAGTATGCCCACCTGAACATACGGCTGGTGAACGAGCACGTCCCGTACCGGGACCTTTCCATCACCTACCCGGAAAACTCTGTTGCCGAGATATACCCTCACCCGCCCGGCCTGCGTGTCGATAGAACCGGTGGGAACTACGTCATCAGTGGGAGGCTTGCAGCAGACGAGATCATGGGGCTTGAACTCCTCCTCTCAATGGACGCTCTCCAGGAACTGGACGGGTTCCCCGCGTACGTTTCCGATGTTGCAGGAAAGACCCGGGCTGCGAATCCCTGGTATCATATCGTGCCCCTCTATTCAGCGTGGATTCTCTATCTTCTCGGGGCGGCCATGGTCATACTCACGCCGTTTTTGTTCCTAGCAGTCTACCGCAGGTACGGCCGCGAGAAACCGTTCACAATTCCAAAATATCTCAGTTTCATCCCGGATCCAGAGATGAAACCCTGGCAGGTCAACCTCCTCTTCAAGGGCGACGCGACAGTCTACGATCAGGACGGTTACTACGCGACACTCCTTGACATGCACCGGAAAAAGATTGTCGAGATCATCGAGAAACCGGAAGGAAAATCAGTGAAGATACGGATAATCCGGGACCATTCCGATGATCCATACGAGGAACGTGTCCTTGTGTTCCTCCGCCAGGTGGGAACCGACGGTGTCGTTGACTCGGATGAACTGAGCATGCTTGCGACCAGGGCAAAGACCGATAAGTCGGCAGAATCGGTAATGCTCCGCTACCAGAAGGCCCTGTCAGGTGTCACCCAGAGATCCGACCCGAGGTTGATCGCAGATTACATCGTTGATGGCCGCGACAATATTCTTCCCCTGATGTTTGTGGGGGCTGCTTTCTGTGTCATATCGGTGATGATGATAATCCTGTTTGCACCGCTTCGTATTCTCCTCGTTCCATCGGCAGTATTCTGGGGTGTCGGGATCATGCAATCCGGGATCGCAGTTCTCTTTCCCTCGACCCTGTTTGGTCAGTGGAAGGGGGACGCCTACAAGGAAAAACTGCAATGGGACGCGTTTGCATATTTCCTGTCGGATCTTGCCCTTATCAGGCAGTATGCCCCTTCAGATATCTCGATGTGGGGAGAGTGGCTGGTCTTCGGCACGGCGCTTGGAGTCGGCGAGAACGTGGTGAAGGCCACAAAAGCACTCGACATCCGTCTTCCCGAGGCAGGCCTGGCACTTGGACTGACATCCACGTTTGCCCCGGTAATGCTCTTTTCAGCGCCATCGAGTGGCGGCGGAGGTTTTGGCGGCGGCGGGGGCGGCTCGTTTGGTGGTGGCGGAGGATTCGGAGGCGGGGGTGTCGGCGGCCGATGAATCCCTGGTTCTCCCCCCTTTTCCATTGATTTATGGGTTCACCCGGGTAACTATCTACAGAAAGGAGTGGCGAAGATGGACTATGCAGAAGGCCGTGTCGGCAGGGTGTTTGCAGTCAGGGTAGATCACGGGGAAGATCTCATCGCTGTCCTGAACAGCTTTTCCAGGAAGAAAGGAATACAGTGTGCAATGGCCCAGTTCCTGGGTGCGCTATCCGAAGGGCGTGTCGTAACCGGGCC
>LKUF01000381.1 GCA_001412335.1 Methanolinea sp. SDB | reverse complement strand
GAGACATCGCTCCAGGACGGAGGGTCGGATGGTGTCAACCGAGACGGTGATGCCGCTCCCGTCGAGTTCGGAGAGCGCCGTATCCATTCTCTCTGCTTCTGTCTTCTCATCGATGGGAGGTGATGAAGGAGCCGTGCTCCGGGCACCTATGTCGATTATCTCGGCTCCCTGGTCCGACATTGCTTCGGCCCGTGCCCTGATCTCTCCAAAACCTGCAAACGATCCGGAATAAAAAGATTCAGGGCTGCAGTTGATGACGCCCATCACTCTGACAGGCTGCCTTTCGCCAATAGATATCCCGTTTATTCGGCACCGGGGCATGTGGCACGCTGTGCTGAGAGGAAGGTGTTCTCCATCAGGGTGGCGATGGTCATGGGCCCGACGCCTCCCGGAACCGGCGTTATCGCTCCGGCGATCTCCCTGACACGGTCGAAGTCCACGTCTCCGCACAGTACACCGTCAACAACGTTCGTACCCACGTCAATGACCACGGCACCTTCCCTGACCATCTCCGGGCCGATAAACCTGGCTTTTCCGACAGCCGCCACGAGTATGTCCGCACGGGAGGTCTCCTCTTCCAGGTTCCTGGTCCGGGAATGGCAGATGGTTACCGTTGCATCACTATTGAGGAGGAGTGCCGCCATCG
This sequence comes from Methanolinea sp. SDB, assembly GCA_001412335.1. Lineage (GTDB taxonomy): Archaea > Halobacteriota > Methanomicrobia > Methanomicrobiales > Methanospirillaceae > SD8. The sequence goes on along the minus strand of LKUF01000381.1, from coordinate 2,060 downwards.
GTCTTCCCACCTCGATGCTCCTTCCCACGACGACAGCATGGAGGCCTTCAGGCTCGACCCCGTAATCTGAAAGAAGATTCATGATCCCGAGAGGCGTGCAGGGGGCAAAAAACGGGTTTCCTGAGAAGAGCCGACCCAGGTTCAAGGGATGGAACCCGTCGACGTCTTTCTCAGGAATCACCGACCGGATAACTTCGGGAGTATCGACATGGGACGGGAGGGGAAGCTGCACGAGAATGCCGTGGATGCCGGGATCCTCGTTTAACTCGCGGACCTCCCTGCAGATCTCTTCTGTTCCTGTGTCTGTGGGCAGTTCTACTCCTATTGAATCGATATTCACCCGTTCACAGGCCCGGTGCTTCATCCGGACATACATGTGGGATGCCGGATCGTCTCCCACAATGACCGTTGCAAGCCTGGGATGCAGATCCGATCTGGCAATCTCCTGGGCAAGGCGCTCCAGCCGGATCTCAGATCTCTTCTTTCCGTCGAGGATCATATTACTCAGGATACAGGGGGTACTTTTCGGCCATCACCCTGACCTCATCCCCGATCTTTTTCACCGCACTCCCGTTATGGATGTCTTTCAATATCGTGCTTATATATTTGCCTATGATCCGCATCTGCTCTTCCTTCATACCCCGGGTGGTCACCGCCGGAGTGCCGACACGAAGACCGCTCGTGACGAACGGGCTCCTGCTCTCCTTTGGTATGGTGTTCTTATTGACCGTTATATGAGCCTCTCCAAGGACGTTCTCAGCTTCAAGGCCGGTGATGCCGAGATCTGTCAGGTCTAGAAGGATGAGGTGGTTGTCGGTTCCGCCCGAGACCACGCGAAGGCCTTCGTCCATGAAGACTTCAGCCATCGCCCTGGCGTTTTTGACCACCTGGCGGTTGTAATCCTTAAATGAAGGCCTGAGGGCTTCCTGGAAACAGACGGCCTTCGCGGTGATCGTATGCATCAGGGGGCCGCCCTGCATGCCTGGAAAGACCGCCTTGTCAACCTGCGGTCCATATTCGGCGTTGCACATGATGGCCCCGCCCCGCGGACCGCGGAGGGTTTTATGGGTAGTAGTGGTGGTGAAGTTTACCACGTTCACGGAGTTTGGATGGACGCCTGTTGCACAGAGGCCTGCGATGTGGGCGATGTCGGCCATACAGTAAGCTCCGACGTCGTCGGCTATCTCCTGGAATGCCTTAAAGTCTATTGTCCGTGGATACGCCGATGCACCGCAGACCAGGATTTTCGGCTGCTCCTTCTTCGCCATCTCTCCTATCACACCGTAATCCAGCATCTCGGTCTTTTCATCGACTCCGTATTGGGCAACCCGATAGAACTTCCCGGTGAAACTCACGGGCGAACCATGTGAGAGGTGACCGCCCTGTGAGAGCTTCATGCTCATCAGCGTGTCCCCGAGGTTCATGAACGCAAAATAGACCGCCATGTTCGCCTGGGTACCCGAATGGGGCTGGACATTCGCATGTTCCGCACCGAAGAGCTCTTTTAAGCGGTCCCTGGCCAGGTTTTCTGCCATGTCATGGAACTCGCAACCGCCGTAATACCGTTTGCCGGGATAGCCTTCGGCATACTTGTTGGTCATTATCGAACCCATCGCCTCCAGCACGGCCTTGCTGACAAGGTTCTCGGATGCAATGAGTTCAAGGCCATCTCTCTGTCGTATACGTTCCTTTTCAATGATATCCGCTATGACTGGATCAGTGTCGGAAAGATGAGACATATAAAGAAAAGTCGACCTGATAGGGTAATACCTTTTCTTCTACCATGCTAAAAAAGGCATTTTAGGCTCATAAAAGATGGGCCGGTTGTAAAACCGCGGAAACAGGACCTTTAACGTGGGAAATGAAGGGGAGTATAAAGCCCGGATGAACGTGTTTCAGACAGCATGGAGGTTATTTCTATGACACTCCGGATCGATATTTTGCGTGATATATCGGCCATGAAAATCCCGGGGATTATTCGATAAAACATGAGTAAAAGTTTTATGGCCGTTTTTTTCGGAATCAACCCTCAAAGATGAGAGAATTTTTTTTCTGAAATC
>LKUF01000380.1 GCA_001412335.1 Methanolinea sp. SDB | reverse complement strand
GCCGGGGAATCGGTAAAAAAAGAAAGATTCTGCAGGGATACGGGGCCTGCCGAAAAAATTACTCCTAATCCTTTGAGAACCGTGCGAATTCGTTGGCCCGGAGCTCGTTCCTCTTGATCTTGCCTGAGAGCGTCTTTGGAAGGTCTTTCACGAACTCCACGGCTCTTGGGTACTTGTACGGGGCCGTGGTACTCCTGACATGGTTCTGTATATCCTTGACCAGTCTCTCCGAGGGATCATATCCCGGTTTTAAGACGATGAAGGCCTTGACTATCGTCCCCCTGATGAGATCCGGGGAGCCGACCACTGCCGATTCCTGGACTGCCGGGTGTTCCAGGAGGGCGGATTCCACCTCGAAGGGCCCGATCCGGTACCCTGAGCTCTTGATGATATCATCGTCCCTGCCAACGAACCAGTAATACCCGTCCTCGTCCCTGAATGCCTTGTCACCGGTATAATAGAACCCGTTCCTGAACGACTCGGTGTTTGCGGCAGCGTTGTCGAGGTATTCCACGAAGAGGCCGGGCGGACGCGGGTTCAGGCCGACGGCGATCTTTCCCTCCTCGTGCAGCCCGACGATGTTTCCGTCATCATCGTGGAGCTCGATATGCCATCCCGGTGCCGGTTTTCCCATCGAGCCGGGCCGGTTCTTCATTCCCTTGAACGTGCCGATGCAGCAGACGGTCTCGGTCTGCCCGTAGCCTTCATGGATGGTGAGTCCGGTCCCCTCCTCCCAGACCCGGATCACCTCGGGATTCAGGGGTTCTCCCGCACTGACGCAGTGGCGAAGCTCTCTGAGGTCGAACTTCTCCAGGTCGGCCAGGATCAGCATGCGGTAGATCGTCGGCGGCACACAGAACGTGCTGATCTCGTACTTCTCGAGGAGCGGCAGGAGTTCGGTCGCCTTGAACCTGCCCTTCACGTCGTAGATGAAGAGGCACGCCCCCCGGATCCACTGGCCGAAGATCTTTCCCCATGCACACTTCGCCCACCCGGTGTCTGAATAGGTGAAATGGACGTCGTTTTTCCCGACCGTCTGCCAGAGACCGGCAGTGACGAGGTGACCGAGGGGATAGCCGTTGTTGTGCAGGACCATCTTCGGCTCACCGGTAGTCCCTGACGTGAAGTAGATAAGCATGGGATCGGTCGCCAGCGTCTTTCCCACCGGCATGCTGACCGACCGGTGTGAGACCGGTGCGGGATATAACAGCTCGTCTGGGAAACTGACCCACCCTGGGCGCTCACCGTCAACCAGGAAACGGCAGGTGAGCGAGGGGCACCCATCCACCACATCGTCCACCTTCGCCGAATTCTCACGGTTGGTGATGATCATCTTGAATTTTCCCACGTTCAACCGGTAATCGATATCCTTTGGAGTGAGCATCGTCGGGCAGGGGCAGA
>LKUF01000379.1 GCA_001412335.1 Methanolinea sp. SDB | reverse complement strand
TACCGCGATCCGACAATCGCGGCAGGGATTGCACAAACCCTTGGCTTGGAGCATCACAAATTCTCGTTTCGTGAAGCGTTCGGGACGACCGTGGACGAGATTGTCCAGATGCGCGGAGATTCCCTCTCATGCTCGTATTGTGGAGTATTGAGAAGACGCCTGTTAAATACGGCCGCACGGAGCCTTGGAGCCACCAGGCTCGCTCTTGGTATGAACCTTGATGATGAAGCACAGAGCGTGCTGATGAACACGCTCCGCGGCGACGCTCTGCGTCTGACGAGAGGGGACACACAGAGGGAAGGCCTGGTCCAGCGTATCAAGCCGTTCATGTACATCCCTGAACGGGAAGTCGCCCTGTATGCTCACCTCCATGTCGAAGGGTTTTTGGCAGGCAGTTGTCCCTATGCCCACAATGCACTCAGGGCCGACGTCAGGAACCTCTTGAATGACTTCGCCTGGAGGCATCCATCGACGCGTCATTCTCTTGTCAGGCTCGGCGAAGAGCTCTCATCAACCAGTATCAAGAGCGGATTAGAGCCACGATTCTGCCCGGAATGCGGGGAGATATGCGGGGAGATATGCCGGAGCTGCCAGATACTCTCGGAGGTGTGCAGGAATGACGAGTAAGAGAGGGATCTTCTGGAGACTGATTCATTCTTCGATACGAATGAAGATGCTTCTCTATTTTTTCCTCTTTTCCCTGCAGATAGTCGCATACACATCGATATTTTACCACATGTATCCAATACTGGAAGGAAAACCGATAACCTGGCCCACGTCTCTTCTTTTTGTCCTTGAAACAGTCACAACCACGGGTTACGGGCAACTCCTCCCCTTCACGAATCAGATCACTGTCGTGATGACCATTCTCATGATGATCACGGGAATCATCCTTATTTTCATGATCATCCCGCTCCTGCTCATTCCTTACCTGACCCTGCTCTTCCAGACGGCACCTCCACGGCGGATCTTCCATTCGCTCCAGGGGCACGTGGTCATCGTGGGGTTTGACGAACTGGTCAAATCACTGGTAGAGAGCCTCCTGATCTCTGATCTTCCCATACTTATCGTGGTTGACAACCGGGAAACCGCGAGAAAGGCGGCGATCAAGTACGGAAACAGGGCATACGTGATCTGGGGGGACTATTCTGACCCCGTCACCTGGAATAATGCCTGGGTGAAGAATGCCGGATACGTGATCGTCACCGGCGAGGAACGGGTTACCTCATCCGTGATTCTTGGAATACGGGAGATGTGCAAGGGGCAGATCATATCAGTGGTCGACAAGCTCGCCTTCGATCGGTACCTGCGGTATGCAGGGGCTGATTATGTCCTCTCCCCGAAACATGTCACAGGAAAGATACTTGCCCGGCATGCCACCCTTACGTCGCATGTCGACACGATCGTGGAAGAGACAATCTTTGATCACAGCAATCAGGAGATGACCGCACCCCCGGGAGAAAAATTGAGAATTATCAATATCCCCATTCTTCCCGGTTCCCATGCAGCCGGACGCAGGCTTGGTGACCTGGAACTCTTCGAACGGTACGGGATCGATACACTCCTGCTTTCCCGGGGGGGGCATTTTCTCTTCGATCCCTCGGGAGAGGTGGTGATCGATACGAGCACAATGCTCTTTTTGATCGGAAAGGTGGACCGCATTCAGGATCTTGTCGAAAAGGAATTTCTCTCCAGGGATGACCGGAATGAACTGGCAATAATCGCAGGGTTTGGGGATGTGGGTGCTTCAACCCATCGTGAACTCACCGATCTTGGTATCGACTGCGTTGTCATCGACCGGAAGAAGCATCCCGTAACCGGGGTAATTGGAAATGCCGAGGATGAGAAGACCCTTCGTGATGCCCATATCGAGGAGGCAAAATTCTTCATCGTGGCACTCAATGACGACGACGTGAATATTTTTGCCACCCTGATGGCAAGAAACCTCAATCCATCCCTGCGGATCCTGGCACGGGCCAATGAGACGGTCTCTGTTGAAAAATTATACAGGGCCGGTGCAGATTACGTTGCCCTCCTTCCGGCAATTGGGGGGCAGGTCATAGGAGGAGTGATCCTATCAGAAATCGCGGATGTGATCCTTGACCTGCCCAATGACCAGAAGGTGATCAGGAAGAGGATGGAAAAGGGTATCTCTCACCCGGTTGGATGGCTCGAAAAGAAGACGGGAGTAAGGATACTTGGCATCGAAGGGGTATCCAGATCGGTCGTGCGTCCGGATGCCGGACTGACGCCCATGGCAGGTGACGCACTGATTGCAATGGGGACTGTAGGGGATTTGAAACGATTGATACGGCTTGTTTGAGGATGTGACTGAAAGATGAACGAAGAAGACAGGGCATGTGCGCTGGGACGTGTCGAGCAGATGATCAGGCATACCGTGTGGAGCAGCGGATGTTCGGGACTGGTCATCGGGATCAGTGGAGGAGTGGACTCGGCCGTCGCTGCAGCCATGTGTTGCCGTGCGCTCGGAGGTTCGCGGGTTCTTGGCCTGATGCTCCCCACCCATGTCACCTCGCCCGTGGATATCGAGGATGCAGCGGCGCTGTGCAGGCAGCTCTCCATGGAGCACCGGACCATCCCGATAGATCCGATCCTCGAATCCTACCACACCCTCCCCGGCTACCGGCAGGACCGGTTCCTGGAAGGAAACCTCATGGCCCGGACGAGAATGGCCATTCTCTACTACTATGCAAACCTCGAGGGACGCCTCGTGTGCGGAACATCCAACAGGACCGAGTACCTGATCGGCTACTGTACAAAGTACGGTGACAGTGCCGCCGACATCCAGCCAATCATCCACCTGTACAAGACCGAGGTATACCAGGCCGCACGGGACCTGGAGATCCCGGAAAAGATTATTGCAAAGAGGCCGACTGCCGGACTGTGGGCAGGCCAGACCGACGAGGATGAAATCGGCCTCACCTACCCTGAGATAGACGATGCGTTAAAAGCCCTGCAGGCAAACGGGTGGAAGAGCACGAATCCCGTGGAGGCGAAGGTGCTCTCTCTCGTGCAGAAGAGTGAACACAAGCGCCTGGATCCACCTAGTCTTCTAGGGCGGCTTCAAGTTCCCTAGTATACTCCTCGGGCCTGTTCAGGAATACCAGGCCTTCCCCGTAGCTTCCCACCATCGAGTACAGGGGTGCAGGACAGAGAGGGCACCTCATGGCCATCTTCCCTGCATCGAGCATCCGCAAAGGCGGAATCCTGGAATATCGCGGGTTTTTCACCAGGCTTCCGTCAGCCAGTTCATAATATGCCGCCCCCTGCATCGTCTCGTATTCCCCGTAATCACTTGAAAATGCCGTTGATACAAGGTTTGCCATCGAAAGCCGGGAATTTTTCGGGTTGATGGTGACATGCCCATATGACGGTGGAATGATCACGCGATCTCCTGCATTGGCTTTGATCAGCACAACATCCGAGAGATCCCAGGCCTGGAGCAGGTAATGCGCCGATCCCTCGAGCACTTCGTATACTTCGGGATATCCCACACCAGACGGGTTTGTCGGGTGGTAGTGTCCCTTCGTCTTTACCTTCTCCCCGCAGAGAACAGCCGGAGGGATGACCGTCAGGTCATACCGCACATTCCTGGAACGGAGCCAGGCATGGTCTTGTGGGCTTCGTGCCAGGTCTCTGTACATAAAATAGAGAGGTCCATGAAAAGGACAGTCCGGTTCTTTTAATACGGTCCGCATATCCCCGGCTGTGCGGACCGAGGGTTTGGGGAGTCTTCCTTCCCAGCCAAACATCATCTCTTCTTTTTCTGTACAAATACATAATATGCTGCACCGCCGAGTGCTGCGAGGAGAAGAACTACTATCAGCACCGGGTTTATACCGGTACTCTCCACAACCACGATCCTGACCTTCATGGTATCCGAGATCTGGCTGTTGTCCAGCGCATCACGATACCGTATCTCGGAATCGAGTCCATACTCCTTTTGCGTCGCCGAATCATCGATGCTAATTTCGTACCTGGCGACGGCTTTCTCTCCCGGGTGGAGATCACCCAGGAAAGCGGTGTCGTCATTGCTTGAAAACGGATCAACAGCACTGATACGGGTTTGCGCACTGTAAGCGGTCGTGGCCCCGGTATTCTCGTATTCAACCTCTATTACGGCCTTCTGTCCGGCCTTCACTTCCCGGGGGTCAGATATCACTTCAAAAGCTATTTTTCCACCCACGGGCACGCCTATTGTCACGATCTCGGACTGGACGGTATCGCCCTCGTGGTTGGTGTAGACGAGAAACAGGTCAAGCGGATATGTCTGTTCCCCGGCATCGCGGGATATTGCAACCTTGAACCGGGCATCAGCCGTTCCATTCACGGGGAGATCCCCGATATAGACACTGCTGTCAGTCGGGATAACCGGGCTGTTTCCGTTTCTGGCGACCTTGACTATAGCAGATCCTGCGGCCTCGAAACCGGCATTCTGCACGGTAAAGGTGATATACCCTTCAGTCCCTGCATTCAGCTGCTCGGTTGATACCGTCTTTGCTGCGAGGGTGATGGCCGGCTTTATCCTGATCGCGAGGTCGAGCGTTTCATCAATCTCCCTGTACCTGTACTGGATGCTGTCCTGTCCGTACTGTTCTGCCGACTGGAGATAGGTGTACTGGATGTGGAAAGGGAGATTGTAGGATCCTGCCGGTGCATCTGAGAGAATCCTTGCAACAAAGGGCACCTTGACACTTTTTCCGCCCTGGATGTCCCCCACCATCTGCGGATCGGTCTTGATGACAAGCGGGGCGTCGCCTGCAACGAGAGCGACTTTTACCAGTTTTGCCGTGTTCGGAAGGTCATCCCGTTCAACGATTCCCGATTGGACAAATTTCATATCAATCAGGCCCTGGTTTTCCACGTTGAGCATGATGGTTACTTCCTGGCCCGGTGCAAACTCATTTGAGCCCGAAATGGCTGCCGTGAGGTCCGGACCCCCAGACATATACTTGGTGCCTGCAAGTGCCGGAGCGGCAAGCAGCCCTCCGATAAGAATAAAAATGAATAAATACCGAAAATTCATGTCCGACCTCATGTTGTTTTTGCTATAACAACATTTATCATAAAACCATATAAATATGTATTCAATGGTTGAACCGGGAGAAAATCAAGCTACCATTGCTGAATCTCTCAAATCTCTTGGACTTACCAAGTACGAGGCCCTGGTGTACATAGCCCTGGTGCGCGTGGCTGGAGCCACCGCGACAGAGATCCATGAACTCTCCGGAGTACCACGCGCATCCGTCTACCCCGTGCTTGATCGGTTGATCCAGAAGAACCTGGTCTCGGTCTCCAACACCTCGCCCAAACGTTTCAACCCGGTCAGACCCGACGAGGGTGTGGACAGCCTGATGAAATCCATTGAGTCTGATGCTGTCTTTGCCCGCGAGGGGCTGAACCGGATATACCTGGAGTGCGCACACCTTGAACGGGGTGACCAGGAGCTCATCTGGAGCATCTATGGCGAAGAGAATATCAGGATCCGCCTCCTGGATCTCATCTCCAATGCCACTGAGAGCATCCGTATCTTCTTCTACTGGGGAGGATTGCGGAAGCAGATCATACAGGTACTTGAGGAGAAGAAAAATTCGGTCAGCATCGAAGTGGTGACAGATCACTGGGAGGGCGAAATCCCGGAATCCATGAACATCTGGATAAAGAAACCTCCCAGGGGCCATGATATCGGCCCCGCCAAATCCCTGGGCGGAGGCGTGTTCCTCGTGGACGGCAGCAAGGCGATGGTGATAATGGGATCAGAAGAGGAAGGCACCAGTGCACTGTATTCAGAGGCACGGGGTTTTGTACGGTTTTTTACGGTGTATTGGAACTTCTTCTCGTCCTGGGCGAGAAAAAAGTCTCAGTAATCAAGTATATCGTTCATTTCTGTAACGTCCATCACACCCTTGATGGCCTGGGTCTGTACATATGTGCCGCTCTCATTCACAGCTGCCATCGGGTTGGTCCCCCCGAGAGCCACGATGCCCATGTACTGGGGATCGACCGCCACCCCAAGAGCAGGGGTGTTTGGGAAGCCAACATCCAGGATCCCGGAGAATGTGCTCCCGGAAAGATCATCAATGACCTCGCCGATGAGCGATTCCGCCTCCATGTGGCATTGACGAATATTTGCAAGGAGGTTACCCGAACCTTTCCTCATCACTCCGGTAACAGAGGTCATCTCCTGGGAGATGAGAACCTGGAGCGGATCGATGGTCGTATACTCGTACAATATAATGTGTGTAAATCTCTTTGGGATCCGATGATCGACCTCCACAACCCCTCCCCCGATCGGGGTTAAAGGGACGCCTCTTCGCATGAGGACTCCGTCAAGGGTGGAGCTGCACATCGTTATGATCGCGGTGAAACCTTCTGGTACGCGAAAATTATCAATCGTCTCCCCCGATTCCTCGATCCTGACAAGTCCGCTCACACAGACACCTGCCTTGAAGGCATCCTTGAAGGTGGAAATCACGTATTCAATGTCCCCGGATTTCACGAGGGACAGGTTGTAGATGATGTTGCCCTCTCCCTCCTTTGGGTCAAACGTCACCTGCATGGCATATTCTTCAATCCTGTGGTTCACAAACTTCAGGGGAAGGTTCATCACGTATAGTTCATTCATCGCAATAGAAAAATTGTTCTATGAGCCGAAGGAAAT
>LKUF01000378.1 GCA_001412335.1 Methanolinea sp. SDB | reverse complement strand
AAGAACCGGGCGATGTGCATCTGTGCGGGATGCCCCAGTTACAGTTCGTGCATGAAAGAGAAGGATGAACTGCTCTACTGTGCCACGGGAAAAAGCACATGCCAGGTGGAGATGAAAGGCTGTATCTGCCCCACCTGCCCGGTCACAAAGGTGATGGGCCTCTCGAATGCAATCTATTGCGTAAAAGGATCAGAGAAAGAACAGCGGGGGATGTAGTCCCCACGCATTTTTCATTTCATATACAGGATTTTGCCGGAGGTGCTCCCGTCATGGCTGATACTCCCGCGATCAATCCTCTCTCAGACATGCCTGATATCGGTGTACTGGGATATCTCTGAATTCGTGGTGCAGAGATTATTCAGCTTTAATGCATGTACGTCGTCATTGCCGGTCAGTCGGGCAAAATCTTTCAGTTCATCAGTGGAAACCCGGAGGAAATATTCCAGTTTCTTCGCAGAAATATCCACCTTCAATCGTTCCCTCAATTTCGGGTCCTGTGTGGTCACCCCGACAGGGCATTTCCCGGTATTGCAGAGCCGGTACTGCTGGCAGGCCGCGGCCATGAGTGCAGCTGTGCCGATTGCGACGGCATCTGCCCCCATCGCGAGGGCCTTGACAAAGTCAGGCGATGTGCGGAGACCGCCGGTTATAACCAGGGATACATCCTGGGCGTCCTGCGAGTCCATGTATCTCCTCGCACGGTAGAGTGCAAAAATAGTGGGAACCGAGGTGGCATCCTTGACAGACTTTGGTGCTGCGCCGCTCGCACCCGGCCTCCCGTCGATGGTGATGAAATCCGGCCCGGCATAGAGGATAGCCTCGAGGTCCTCTTCAATGTCCCCTGCAGCGGTCTTCACCCCGATCGGTTTTCCGCCGGACTTCTCCCGCAACCAGCGTACCTTCTCTTTCAAGTCATCGCGTGACCTGATGTCGGGGTAGCTTGCCGGGCTGATGATATCGGTCCCCTCGGGGTATCCCCTGATTCGGGCAATATCAGGGGTAACCTTTTCTGCCGGGAGCCGGGCACCCATTCCAGGTTCGACGGACTGGCCGAGTTTGATCTCGATGGCATCAACTGATCGGAGGTTCTCATCAGTGATGCTGTACCGGTTGGGGACGTACTCGAGGATGTACTTGTATGCGAACTGCCGCGCCTCGGGAAGGATGCCTCCCTCTCCCGACCCTATCGCAGTCCCGACCGCAGCGCTGCCCCTGGCCAGGGCGATTTTTACCTCTCTGGAAAGCGCCCCGAAGGACATGTGGGTCACGTAGATGGGCGTCTCGATGACCATCGGTTGCTTTGCCCCGGGACCGATGACGGTGCGGGTGTTGACCAAAACATCGCTGTTCAGCGGTATTCGGGCAATTTGGGCGCCTTTGATCAGGATATCGTCCCAGGAGATGACCGGTTTTTGGGTCCGCATCGGTTCGATGATGGACTCCCCGGTTGAGGATATGGTGTGAATATCCTGCATCGCAATTTCAAGTTCATCTGATTTTCGTTCCCATTCTCCCAGGTGCCCGGAGATATCCTCTTTATGGACATGTGAGATCGAGACTACGCCGGTGGCCCCGCAGACCGGACAGGTGAAGGTCTGGGTCACTTCCCTGGCAGGCCCTGTACCGGGGAGCAGCTTCAGATGCGTTTTGTCCGACGAACAGATCGGGCATCTCCAGTCATCGGGAAAGTCCTCCGGAAGGGTACCCGGTCTGATTCCCGTAACTGAATTGCCTCGTTCCGGTTCATATTCGAATACATTACAGACATTGCAGCGATATCGGGTCATGGATCACATCCTATTTTTCCAGTTTATACACGTGGTGACAGTTAAAACGATCTTTTATTCCATCCGTCATACCAGGGCAATCGTATGCGGCTCTCTCATGTGGTTCAGCAAAATACCGCCGTGGTGAGAAGGTCCAACAAAGGATAAAAACACGGGTAATGTTCTTGGTACAATTCTCTGCTTATCGGACCGGGATGACACTCGCGTCTATAACACCCGTCGATCATGACATCGGAAAGCATGAAAAGGTGGATATGGCATGTTTTCGCTGGGAAGACAAAGATATTTTCATTGGAGTGCCTTGACTCCGTTCCGGTTCAGCCGGAGAAAAGAATCCATCCTCGATGTGTCTCTTTTTCTTCTATCGCTCTCCACGAATGGTCATTTTTTGGATTGAGTGCGGAAAATTAAATTTTTCCCACTGTGGAGTGGGAAAAGGCTGTAAGGGTCGTGTTCGGCGTAAAAAAAATAGGTTGTTATTTTCGCCCTTCTGCGCCTTTAAAACAGAACCAGCCGCCTTTGAGATGATATTTTTTAAATACTTCACAATTGAAACAGTTGCATTCCTGGATTCTGATCAAAACAGGCCCATCTTTACATGCCAATATGTCCCGATTTCCACACTTTCTTCCGAGACTCTCTCATTTTTTAGTAGTATCTGTGGACATTTT
>LKUF01000377.1 GCA_001412335.1 Methanolinea sp. SDB | reverse complement strand
GAAGTACAATACGAATCGATCGAGGTGAACTGTGGGCTCTCCGACTCGTACTTCAAATTTGTCCCCCCTGGAGGATCGGAGCCGCGATGCGTACAAAAATATGTGAACTATATCGAACCGCCCCGCACCGACACATCGGTTCCGATCACCCGGCCGCTGCCCGGGGGCGTCCGGTACTCGTTGAACGAGACTGATTCGGGAAGGACGATCATGCTGTATCCCGGGGAGGTACTCGAGATCGATCTCCCGGTCATCCCCACCCTTGCCTACCGCTGGATCATGCCGACCGAAGGGTCCGGTCTCGAACTGATGAATGCAGGTATTTTCTCGGTAATGCCGGATGACATTGAGGTGACGCCCTATTCATTCAAGTCCATTCCCGGCATTTACCGGATGCGATTCCGGGCGGTCGGGGAGGGGACGACATACTTCGACGGTATCTTCGCTCTCGACGGGTGCGATATCAGGAATGCGAAGCGGTTTAATCTGACCGTGCTCGTGACCGGCAATGAGTGAAAGCCGGACACCTCCCCGGCAAACCACCGGGTATCACTGCATATGAGTTTACTTTCTCAATTCACGGCGAACCTTTATGCTTTGTAACCGGGTAAAACAGCATTGAAAACCGGGGGAATGCCACAGTGATGAACTCGGCATGGAAGGAGATGCAGGCATGGGACGAGCTGCATAAAGCAGAAGACAAGCAGAACAGGGAAACTGAAGAGCCCCCGGTGTATATCCGGTATTACCAGAGTCCATCCGCTTTCCGTCGCGCAGGGGCACTCACCCCCTCGATACTTTCCTTCACCTACCGGACAAGCCCGTTCATGGGGTGTGAACAGTGCGATACAAAACGGAATCCCTACTGTTTCGAGCATTACAACCCCTGGTGGAAGAAGGGCGAAATACGGGTGAAGACCAATACGACGACCCTTCTCCGCGAGGTACTCGACTCGGGGGAGGACGTGGGAAATATCCTGGTGGACGGATTCGACAATCTCTACACCGAGAGAAAGACCAGGATACTAAAGGGTTGCCTGGAAATACTTGCCGGGTATCCTTTTCGGGTGCATATCCAGGCGACGAGGCTGGACCTGCTGGTAGAATACCTGCCCCTGCTCGAATCGTTTCGGGACCGGCTCACGGTCTGGGTATCGATCGCAGATGAGCTCGCTTTCCAGCGTGATATGGTCCTTGCCCTCGCGGACCGGGGTATACAGGTTGTCCTTACCGTGCTCCTGTTCCCCTTCATCAATTCAGGAGAAGAGGAGCTCGCGGAGATACGCCGTTTTGCTGGTGAGCACCGGTTGGGAATTGCTTTTACCTGGTTGAGGCTGCAGCATGAAGGGCCGCAGAGAGTGGCGGTCCT
>LKUF01000376.1 GCA_001412335.1 Methanolinea sp. SDB | reverse complement strand
GTGCCTCAGTGGCTCAGCCGGCAGAGCGCGTCCTTGGTAAGGACGAGGTCGCGAGTTCAAATCTCGCCTGAGGCTTCTACACACAGGGTTCAAATCCCTCGGGAAATTTTTACATACATCCTATCCGACTTTTTTCTATGGCACCTTCCACAGATACAGTAAGCCATCGGAATTTTTCAAGTATCAAACCGGATTACGGTCGTCCAGAATCGGTGATAACGAAACGAAGCGCGTTTCGAATTCTGTCAGACCTGGCCGACAATGCCACTCTCTGATCATTGTCCCCCGCCGGTGTCGCACAACGCAATTTATGCGACACGAAATGAAGTTTATGTCGCACAAATCCTGTTGTGGATCGCAGGTGTCGCACAACCACTCCCCGGGTTAAGGTTTGTGAATACACTGTTATGCACAAAGTTCGTTGTGTGTATTGGATCTAGAATTTGATACACACAAACGGGGTTGCCGGCACGAGAATATTCACAATCGGCCCCCCTCGGTGATGGCGATCAGGTGGGAAAAGACGTACGTCGTGGGACGCCGCCCGCCGCCCTCAGCAAGGACGGCAATAACATCAAATTCACGCAGTTGCTGAAGGATCCGCTCTGCGGCTCTCCTTGGCATCCCCGACATGTCGTAAAACTCCGACGAACTGAAGATCGGCGTCTGAAAGATTGCGTCGATCGCAGCAATGGCATACTGCGACCGCGTGATCTCAGGCACCGTCTGTTTCATCTCGTCGTACAGGGCAAGAATTGCCTTCGCCTTCCGGCCGTTCTCCTCTGCCTGCGCCTCGATGGCGTGGAGGAAGAACGCGATCCAGCCGTTCCAGTCCCTTTCCTGCGAGACCGCGAGCAGGCGTGTATAGTATTCCGGTCGGTGGCGCTCAAGGTAGGCGCTGATATAGAACATCGGGCTTGTGATCAGTCGCTTCTCGTATAGGATCAGCGGGACAAGCATCCGCCCGATACGCCCGTTACCATCGCAGAACGGATGTATAAGTTCGAACTGTGCCTTGAGGACGGAGAGCTGGACGAGTACATCCTTCTCCTCGCGTTGCAGGTACACCGCCCAGTCCTCGAGGGCCCCGGGAATCTGCTCCGGCTCCGGCGGAACGAAGACCGCGTGCTCGATATTTGTATCCCGCCCGATGAAGTTCTGGATCTCCCTGATGCACCCCGGCTCCCGGTCCATACCTCTGCTGCCGGCAAGCAGGATCTGATGCAGATCGCAGACCAGCGCAACATCCAGTTGCCGGGTTTTCAGAGCATCTACCGCAGCGTGCAACGCCTTCCGGTAGTTGATAATCTCCTGGATGTCTTCACGGGCCGCATCGCTGATCGGCTCCCTCGGATTCGCCTCAAACCGCAGGACATCCTCGAGCGAGGCCTGCGTCCCCTCTATCCTTGAGGACAGCACCGCCTCCTGTGTCAGGAGCGGCGAGAGCAGGATCTCGGGGTTTGGGATTGCCTGGAGAATTCCGTCATACCGCGCAAGAGCACGGTTCGCCGCCGCTATCTGTGTAATATGGCACTCCCAATCAATCCCGGCCGGGGGAAGCGGCTCCGGCATATAGGGCGTCACCGTCATCCCACCATCCCCTTCACCATCTCGAGGAACTCTACCTCAAGCGTCTTGATATTGCCCCGTGTCTCCTGAAACCGTCCGGACGATGCGCGATTATATTTGGGCCCGGTGAAACTCCTCTCCCTTGTCCAGGAAATCCCATATGATGGTTTGTAGATCATAGTATCGAACGTCGTATCCTGATGGTTATTTTTTAAAGACGAGATTACTGAATGAGTATTGTCCGTATCGAGGTCCTTGATATATCCTTTCAGTTTATTGTATTTCTGCAGCACATCCTCCTTGGTCGGTGCAAGCACACAGTCGACACAACGCAGCACCGTAAACGGCAGGATGATTTCCGGATATTTTAACCGCTTAAAATCATCGCGGAGGACATCGTCTGCAACATTCCGGATAAAACTGGCGATGTGCTGATAATTATCCATATCCTATCTCATGATAAGAAAAGACATTTAATTATTGGTTCGATGTGGATACAGATATTTCCGGTCCGGCGAATTTCAGGACAAGCCCGCGGACTCTCTTTGGATCTTACAGAATTAACTCGCTGTAACAGCCCTCACATATCTGAAACAACAGATATTCACGAGTTTACCGAGGAAAAATTCGAGCAGAAAATATCCCATTTCTCGGATACGGGTGAAAACAGGACATTCTTCCATCCGGACATAGCTGCAATAGCTACCCGGCCGGCCCGTGCCAATCGTCCCGCGGCAAGTACAGACCGGTGAAAGAATCATCTGCTCATTGTCGACATGCAGGTTGATTTCTGCCACCCCGCAAGTTACCAGTATGTCCCGGGGGCCGATGAGGACGGAAAGCGGTTTATCCGGTTTATCTACGATCAGGGGGCGAATATCACTCAGATAACCTTTTCCCTGGACTCTCACCTCCTGCTCCAGATATTCCACCCTGTCTGGTGGGCCGACAGCCAGGGGAACAAAACCCTGCCCTTCACCACCATCAGCCGGGCAGCCGCACTACGCAGTCCCACCAGGCTTTTGTTCGCTCATGGATGCCCGACCCTTGGAGATGTGACAAGAAATATGATGCCGATGGCCGGCAGCCCGAACAGCAGGTAGAACCAGGAACAGAAGCCGAAGAGGGACTCGCTCGGATGGGGAAAGAGAATCACGTCGCCCTGCAGCATACCGAAGAGCATCAGTCCGGATAACAGGCTCGCGGCGAGTGAGACGACGACGTGGCCGCTCACGCATCCTCTCCTGAGAACTGGTATCGAATGGAAGAAGAGAGCAGAGAGCGGTGCGAGCAGGATGAATGCAAGCGATCCGATGTACGCATTCACCAGCGCTGAATACCGGTACACCAGGAGTACCTCCTGGACCTGCAGGGCAGAGGAAAGATACGACGAGAGAGACACCACGGCTATCGATACGATGAGCGGGACCCGGAAATACCAGGAATCATCGCCGTCTGCCGTCCGGTAAAGGAACAGTGCACCGCCGAGAAAAGAGACCATGCCGAAGAGAAAAAACACTGCGGGAAATATGTCACCGTCAAAATAGGGGACGCTGATTCGGCCGATATACCCGATAAAAACGGCAAAAATACTGAAAAATATCACGGATATCGCTGCATACCCCGTGTATCGCACGTCTGCCGTGGTGCTCGTCACTTCGTTTTCCGGCATCCTGCCACCCCTGTTCTGTTCCCGGGTTCCCGGTAGAAGGCAACCGGAACACAGGCCCGTTGCGATAGCCCGGGACTGGTTGAACAAGAGCCCGTTGTCATTTCACATCCCCTCTTACGGTGGACTCGACAGCCCATACATAGAATTTCCGGGAATCGGTGGAGAAGGCATACACCGGCAGGTACTCTCCATAATCCCTCTCCCAGTAAACAAGCGAGATATCGCGTACCACGCCTTCCCTGCCGGACATCGGGAGAATGACAAGCTGATCGGATAAAAGTCGTCCGTATGCCTCTTCCGGTGTGATGATCCTCACATACCGGTCCGGTACAGGTTCGAAATCCCGGATGTTCCAGTCAACGCCGACAACCTCGCCGGACTCGCCTATCGTAACGGTGATACCCCCGCCATACACAGGGATACCATGAACTTCTCTTTCGAATGTCACTCTCTTCGTGAGCACATATTCCACGCATGAGTGCCCGTCACATTCACCGTAACCCGAACCGAAGCTGACCCCGGAAAAACGAGTATTGCCAGGTAAGAGGCCCCGTTCACGCAGGAACCTGGTAGCGATAATCCGTGCCTCTTCATCTGAGGGAATATCCGGCTGGGCACCGGTGAAATATGGGTAATCCTTGTCGGGAATTGAATATCTGAACGTGCCGGCGTGCCGGCTCACTTCAAGGGCCGAATCTTTCGATGCATTGAACAGCGTCTCGATGTGCCTGACATCCTCGTCAGTGAGTTCCTGGGAAACTGTCCGCACCACTGGGTACGTTTCGTTTTGTTCCGGGTACGGCGTGGCAAGGATATACGATCCAGAGTGCCCCTTCAACGGGAAAAGTGCAAAAACAGCGCCGACTATCACGATTATTCCAAGGACGACTACAACCATTCCCCTGACGAGCAATTTCTTATCCATCTCTTCGTCTCTTCAAATCCATCACTGGAGATAGGATAAAAGGCATTTATATATTTTTATTCTGAATAAAGGATCGACGATGTGGAAAAATGAAAAAGTTGATTGATTTCATCTATCCCAGATTGTTTCATCCTGGATGATAACCCCCCATTCCACGACAAAGAACCCTTCACGGACGATCTTTTCCGGGTTGGTGACCGGTTCAGGAGCGGACACAAACGATTCTGCGCAGAACCAGATGCGGCTGACCGCATCAGGTTCCGGGACGATGGAGAGCGGCATGGCTTGGTTCACCATGTCGGTTTCCTGGGGATAGAGGACGTAGTCGCCGTCGCCGGCGAGGTGACACGCCCAGTACTCGATGAATTCATCGGTCTCCTTTTCATTGAACCCGAACTCTCCAAGCATGGACGCCATGTCCTGCTCACGATAAGCCCCCCGGATGACGTAGCCCTCTTCCTTCTGCCACCCGGAAAAATGCCCGGTGCCTTCGTAGAAGAGGAAATCGCCCTGCCCGTTGAGACTGCCGTTTTCTATCTCCGCCATCCACCCTATCCCGGGCCTGTATGGCGGGTCGGAGACCGTGATGGCAGTCTCCGGGAAAAGGCGCACCCGGGCGGTGAGGTCCCGGTCACTGTACAGGTAGATGTTCGGTTTTGAATAGATGACGATGACTTCTCCAGCAAATTTCAGGCTTACGTGAATCTCCTTATCCTCCGGAATCATGATCCAGGACGAATAATCCTCGTATCCTGACCGGTTCACCCGAAGGTTGTGCTGACCGAAGGGGATCCCGGTAATGGTGACTGGTTGGTATTCCCATTTCGATATGAAAAACATGTTTCGTATAAAATAGTCAAGACAACTGGTTGCTTCTTCGGGTGGTTTCCCTGTATACTCAGGATACTCTCCGGGTCCTCGTCCTATAAGGGGGGGGTCTCTCTCAATCCAGTACTCCTCTCCGGATGTTGTCCCTTTATATACACCATCAAGATAGACGTCTGCCCCTACGGGGTTTGAGGTCACCGAGAGCGTTCCGGTCCTGACGACCTTCAGGTTTGCGTGAACCGTCTTGTCGTTCGGGGTTATGACCCTGGTCGAATAATCCTCGTATCCCGGCAGGGTCACCCTGATCATGTGTAAACCGGTGGAGACCCCGGTGATGGTGACCGGGGTAGTCCCTTTCTGTACCCCGTCAAGATAGACGTCTGCCCCTGCGGGGGATGA
>LKUF01000375.1 GCA_001412335.1 Methanolinea sp. SDB | reverse complement strand
ATATCGTCCGACTGGGGAGCTTCACCGGTGAAGCTGACCGCTCCTTCCCGTATGGAATCAAGAATCGACCGGGCATCCATGCGGTGGGCGTCTCTCATTACCTGCAGCAACCGCTCTTCCCCGAACTGCTCTCCGGACTCGTTGAAGGCCTCGGTCACGCCGTCGGTATACATGACCAGCACATCGCCCTCGCTGAGTGTTGCAGTTCCGAGACCATATTTCATGCCCTGATCGACTCCGAGCACGATTCCTGTCGGCATCAGTGCAACGATATCCTCTGTCCCGGCACGGTAGTGGAACGGCGGGTTGTGGCCGGCATTCACGTATGACAATTCCCCTGTCGTCTCATCCAGGACGCCGTAAAACAGCGTGACAAACATGCCTGAAACCGCATCGGCTGTAACGAGATTGTTTGATTCTTCCATTGCTGCCTGGATATCCGGCTCAGCGGCCGCAATCCCCCTGACAATAGACCTGGAGAGAGCCATGAAGAGTGCCGCCGAAATCCCCTTTCCCGCCACATCTGCAATGACGAAGCCGGTTCGCTGCTCACCAAGCGGGATAAAATCGTAAAAGTCGCCGCCTACTTCCATCGCCGGAACATTTTCTGCAGCAATCTCGTAGTTCGTAATCACGGGAAGAGTTCGGGGAAGGAAGGTCCTCTGTATTTCGGATGCGATACGAAGTTCGGCCTTCTCCCGTTCAAGTTCACCGCTTATATCCCGGATCTCCGAGACCATGGTGTTTATAGCACTCTCAAGCCGTCTGAATTCAGGATTGGGCATACTCCGGATAGTATGATCCAGGTTGCCCATGGCAATCTCTTCCACATCCTCCACTATCTCGCCGATTGGGTTTGTGAGATACCGTGTCACGGAATAGGTGACTGCGATGCCCATCATGATGGTTATCGTTGCAATCAGGAGGTAAAAGAGGAGTATCTGTTCGAGTTGTTCGCGGAGGAGTGTACTGGAGTAAGTGATCTCTGCCACGAGGCTCATATCGGATGCGGATTCCTCGCTTTTCAAGTCAACGAAGAGATACTTCATCACGGTGTTGTTGACCGGGTCCGGCCTTGTCATACTCTTCTGTAACAGGAAGACCTCGTCGAGAAGGGTGCGGTTTACACTACAGGTCTGGACTGCACCCTGTTCGAGGAGGAGATTGCGGTTGAAATCAAATATCCGTATGCTCTGGATATTTGGGTTGAGGTCCGCGATCCTCTGCCCGGCGTCAACGTACGAAAGGCCGGATCGCTCTGTCTCGAAACTGTCGGCTACAAGCCCCATCTCGAGCAGGTACCTGTGGTCAGGACTCGGCATAAACGCAAATTTCCTCAGTTTCCCGGTGACTGTCCCGGCACTCGTATTCTCGACGGAACGCACAACCCTGTCGGCGGCAAAACCCTCGCCGAGTCTGATCTCTGTAATTGAATCATAAAACTCGGGATAATTCCTGAAATCGAGGTACATCACGTCGGGAACGGTCGATGCGATGATGACACCCGATTCATTGATCACGTAGAGATCGATCTCCCCGTCCATGTCCCGGGAGATGAGGGACTTTAATGCCGGTAGGTCCATCCCGCCCGGATCTCCCCCCGAATCACGGTATCCTGCGAGGAAGATGGAAAAAGCTTCCTCCATCTTCGAATTCAGGGAGTCATCGAACAATTTCAGTCCACGATCGACAAGTGACAATGACTCGGCGAGGTTCATCTCGCCGAACTCTTCCAGTTTCCTGTCCTGGCGGATGATCTCGTTTTTTGCCTGGATATATGTAAAGGTGAGGAGAAACCCGATCACGATGAGAATGATCAGGCTGATGGATACGATCAAAGTCTGGCGCAGGGTGAGTCTCGGTATGGAAATCATCGGGCAGTCCGTATCCTATGGGAGACGGTTGATGAACCGTATCCTGGGACCAGTATTTTTTGTCTGGATCTCTTACAATACTTTTCCCGGGTTGCGTGCGGGCCCGATGGCAGAATCGAAATTTTACGGGTCAATTCTCTGTTTTTTTAACTCGCAAGCATTTTTCTTGATGTACACGAAAATTATTACACGAGGAAGGAACAGCTGATGGAGTACCGGTTTGCCAGGAGGATGATGTATGCCCCGAAATCGTTCCTCGAAGAGCTCTTCAGGGTGTCACGGGATCCGGAGATCATATCATTCGCAGGGGGCCTTCCCGCCTCCGACCTGATTGACGTGGAAGGCATCTCACGTGCTGCGATGGATGTCCTCGAACAGGGTGGGAGAGAAGCTCTTCAGTACAGCACGACTGACGGGTATCTCCCGCTCCGCGAATATATTGCCTCGAGGTACCGGAAGAGGCATAACATCCCGGCGGATGCTTCAGAGATCCAGATCGTCAACGGATCACAGCAGTGCCTGGATCTTGCGGCAAAGATCTTTTTAGATCCCGGAGACGGTATTGGAATCGAACAGCCCGGTTATCTCGGGGCAGCCGAAGCCTTCTCCCTGTACGAACCGGAATTTTATCCGGTAAGTCTTCGTGAGGACGGACCAGATACCGAGGAGTTCTCGGCGATGATTCGGGATTTTTCCCCCAAGTTCTTCTATGGGATTCCAAACTCCCAGAATCCATCCGGGGTCAGCTATTCATCCGAAACCCGAAAAGCATTGGCCGAATGTCTCGATGACTCCGATACCGTCTTTTACGAGGATGACGCCTTCGGCGAGTTGTTCTTTGATGGAAAGCCCCGCCCACCGGTGAAGAAGTACCTTGTCCGGCAGACTATCATGAGCGGATCGTTTTCGAAGATAATATCCCCCGGTCTGCGTATTGGATGGCTGTTTGCTCCTGCAGGCATATTAAGGGAATTCAACGTGGCAAAACAGGCTGCAGACCTCCATTCCAATTTCCTCTCCCAGAAGATACTGTCAAGGTACCTGGAGCGGACCGATATCGACTCAAACCTTCGTGCCATTTGCAGGAGGTACGGTGATAACTGCCGCCTGATGTGCGATCTCCTTGACGATCTCTTTCCCTCCCCGATGTCTCATACCCATCCGCAGGGAGGAATGTTCATGATGGCCACGTTACCACCGAAGATGTCCTCGATGAAGGTTTTTTCCGAGGGAATTAAAGAAAAAGTTGCAGTCCTTCCAGGCATCCCATTCTACGTGAATGGAGGGGGGGAGGATACCATCAGGCTGAACTTCTCCAGTGCCGGCCAGGATCAGATCAGGGAAGGCCTGGAGAGACTCTCGACGGTCATCCGCAGGCTGATGTAGTTCCTGGGCAACTATCTCAAAAAATACCGGGGTTCCCATCTGAAATCGTTTTTCCGGTACTATAACGCTAAATCTCCAGAAGAAGGCATCATTACCCGTATCTCTTCGTCAGACAGGCCATACAGGCGGTAAAAGAGCGAATCAATCTCCTGGTCGATCTCATGAGCGCGTGCACGAATCTCCCCCTCTCTTTGGTGATCATGCCCGAGTGCATCATTTAAGGAAAGCATCTGGATCACCGCTGTTACGATGCGTTGATAGAGTATTTGTTCATCACGGTCTCCCAGATCGACCACATGAATCGGCATAGTACGGACAAGCGAGAGAATATCCTTATCCGGGTGGTGCGATTGGAGCCGGTTCAGGTAGAACGATGAGATCCGGGAGTTGAGAACCGCGAGAAGAAAGAGATCATCTCCCGGAATCACAAGCACCCGCGGACCGGTAAGAAATCCGCCCCTGTCAAGCGTACCACAGATACCATCCTGTCCAGCACTGACGAAGAGTTTCGGGCCAGCAGCGGGGTTGCAATCCAACCGCGTCTCCTGGTCAGAACTTCCAGATACAGGTTCAGCCGGCAGAAACCGATCGGCTCTCAGGGCGCCGTACCGGGATATGGATTCTCCTGATACGAATGGACGGAGCAGGACCGTCTTTTGAGGATTCCTCATCTGGAGGATTCCAACCTCTCTTCGCGAGAGGAGAGTAGTGTAGTTCTCTTCTGTGAGATCTCCAGAATAGATTCTGCCCATGACATACTCATCAAGCGAGGGCCGGCCGCTACGTATCTTTCTCTCGAGCCTTGCAATGCGCATGTCGATCAACGACCAGCCGCCTGGACCAAGTATATCCTGCGGCAGGGAGAATGTCCCCGAATGTATGGACTGATCAAGGCTTTCGTATGGTAAAGCCACCACCCGTGCAATCCTGGTTTCCCTGCCGGGAGGTATCGGCGAGGCTGCGAGGATAGAATACTGAGGATTCCCGTTCGGCTTTTCCAAACGAAACGAGATGCCAATGATGGAATGGATCCGGTTTTTCGAGAGGAGTGACCGTGTAGAACGGAAGGAATCCGAACGAAGCCATTCTCCCGGAAGGACTGTAATCAAGGCCCCTCCGGGACAGAGAAGTTCAACTGATCGCTCGATCAGGCACGATGCCGGGCAGGAGTTCCTGTGGAATGTATAATACCGTGTATGGAGATAATGACGATGTTCTTTTGGCATTCGCGATCCAGATACGGCGAAAAACCCGGTTATTACGTCAATATCCCCCATACAAGTCATTTTATCAGAAAAACCCGGCATTCCAGGAGTATTCTTCAGACCGGGGGGAGACTGTCGGGGAAATTTCCATTCAACCACTCTGCCAAAATCGTCTCCAATCAGTATATCGCCTGTGACTATATTTTTTTGCAGTGTTTCTGCAAGATCTCCGGATATTTCAGTCCAATCCGCCTTTCGCGTCATTTCCCGCAATACCAGGGCGAGCATACATCTGCACACATCAACTGCCATGGGGTCAGGATCGGCACCCTTCAGCATCCTGGCAATCTCCAGAGCCTCATTACCTGGAAGGGTGCGACCGATCAGGGCCAGGTCCGGTCTGCATGGAAATGTCATGGACACTGGAGTTCCTCCAGATGTTTCAGGCAGTATCGTCTCCCCCGACACCGGGCATGAGAGGAGTATCGGAGGGAGACGGCTCACGAATAGACCGCACCTGCAGGCAGGATCGAGTATTGCCTTTTGTTCACCGGGATGGGTAACTTTCCACCGGGCTATTTGGCCAAGGCAATAATCGACAACATTATCAGGAGGAAGGCTCAATTCCATCATTTCAGCCCGAGATCTCTGTTTCAGCAATCCATGAAAAGCCGATACGATTCGTGGGATGGGGATGAGGGACAA
Organism: Methanolinea sp. SDB; assembly: GCA_001412335.1. GTDB lineage: Archaea > Halobacteriota > Methanomicrobia > Methanomicrobiales > Methanospirillaceae > SD8. The sequence goes on along the minus strand of LKUF01000375.1, from coordinate 719 downwards.
ATAAAATTCCGTATCCAGGAGTCCTTTCGCAACAAGTCCTCTTTTCAGGAGGCAAAAAACCGGAGGGCTAAGTTGGGCGGATTCTTCAGGCATTGTGTACCCCGCTGGCAAAGCGGTATCCAACAGTTCCCCCTCTCCATCCGTTTCATGTATGGTCTTATCCCAGAAGAGCTGTAAAACACATTTTATTATGTATGAATCGAGATCGCCCGCGGAAATGAAAGGTGATGAAAGCCGTATCGTTCGTGCCAGATGATCCCTCCACGACTCCAGTGTCCGGAGAAGACTCCCTTCAACATTCTCGATACTTCTCTCATCGCAGGAAGCATACCTCCTGGCAATATATCTCCAGAATCCGGTTCCTTCCGGCTCGTGCAATGAGAACAGGTTTTCAAGTGTCTTTGAAACCCCGGTATCCACGGATAAATCCAGCGAGAGATCTGGTATCGGTTCCTGCTTTAAACATCTTCCTACACAACTATACACATGAACAGATTGTGCCTCCTGGATAACGAGGACGGGAAGATCCATGTTCCAGGAGGCGTTGATGTAGTCTGCAATGTCTGTCTTTGCGAGAGGAGCGTCGCTGATGCACAACACAAACCAGGGCCTGCGAATGCCGGGGATCAGCTCGTCCGCACTCTTTTCAAATGCCAGGAGATGCAGGATTCCGGTTTCTCCTGAATGTGTTCCATCGTTCCACCTGGTTTTTACGAGTT
>LKUF01000374.1 GCA_001412335.1 Methanolinea sp. SDB | reverse complement strand
TACCTCTGAAGAACAGGTAATTTCATTCCGCCCACAGGAAACAGCGAGGAGGCACTTTTTTGTGATGGACTGAGAATGAATATCGCAATCCTGTATCCCGGAAATCTCTATCCATCAATCCAGAATTTTTCGCCGGAGAAGAACGGAATCTTCCTTTTGCAGCAGTATCTATGGAATACCGCTTGATTCGATCGTATTCCCTTCACCGGTACTATACCGTCCACCACTCCTGCAATCCGGATACATGGAACGGCTATCTGATGGAGATTAAGTTTATTCGGTAGAATGCCAGAATGGATATCATGGAGGAGCAGGACTGGCTTTCAAAAGCACACCGGGATATGTCGCTTGGGCGGCACCAGGACGCACTCTCATCATATGAGAAGGCCCTCGAAATAAATCCCGAAAACGGACATTCCTGGGAGATGATGGGGGATATTTATTATGAACTCGGACGGCATGCCGAGGCGATCGATTGCTATGACCGGGTACTAAAAATCGATCCCGGGAACCTGATGGCCAGGTATAAGAAGGGGTACACATTCAGGAAGGTCAAGCGGTATGAAGAGGCGATTGTCGCATTAGACCAGGCCCTTGCAATTGACCCCGATTTCAGTTATGCACTCAACAACAAGGGGTATTCATTAAACGAACTTGGCAGGTACGAGGAGGCAATCGCCTATTTTGATCGTTCACTGTCGACGAACCCAAGGAATATCCGTGTTATTGCAAGCAAGGGAATTGCCCTTCGTGAACTGGGAAGATACGAGGAAGCCCTGAAGTGCTTTGACAGGGCGCTTGAGTTGAATGCAATCAACGGATTCGTCTATTACAACAAATCCATCACCCTTCGAAGCATGGGACGCGGAAAGGAAGCTGATGCCTGTCTCTCACGGATAAACTTCCCATCAGGCATGCATCACAACGGGAAAGAAGATTAATCCCGTGCAATCTTCACCGATTCGGCTTTTTTCACCTCTCCGCTCTTTCACGTGAAAAACGGCCCGATGCTTCAGATGGGAGTCACGTTTAACCCCTGATAAAGCGTCCTTTTCAGTATCACATCCGGGGCACGAAGTGGACTGCACTGGCATCGTGTACCGGTATGCCGATACCTTTCACACCATGGGAGTGCAGGAACCCACCATTTTCCTCTGCCTGTTCCAAACCAATAAAAAGAGCCTTATCAGTCCCCCAACAAAACATATGGAGCGAGGAATTTCATGAGATATGTAATCTGGTTTGTTCCAGTAATTGCCATGTGCCTGCTGTGTTGCGGGTGCGCAGACCAGGGCGGCGAAGAGGCCGACCTGACGCTGTACGACCAGTCAGTACAGGCCGTGAGAGAGTTTGTAGAAGATCAGTCATACCAGCCCGGTACATCGGCATTCTCCGTCGAATCCGGAGTCGCGACCCTGTCTGGAAAATATGAGACATATTCGATGGATATTGATACCCGCGAGATTGTATTTGCCTCATACCAGGGAGAAGAGGGGATAGAGAGAGCCCGCGAGGGGCCGCATTATCAAAAGACAGTTATAGCAGTCCGCCAGTTTCTGCAAAACCCCGATTTCGAGATACATGCCACCAGTTTTACATACGAGGATGACAGATACGAGGTTTCAGGCAATAATATGTCCTTTCGGGTGAATGCAACAACGGGGGATATAACCCGGGCATTGCTGACGGGGCCCGAAGCAGTAGGAGCAATGGGAAACAGTTCACAATACCAGATGGCCTCCGCCGCGTCCGGAATGAACCAGTCAGGATAAGATCCAGACCGTTTGAAGATGACAGCCTCCTCGCTGTTTTGTGTGGGGAGACTGA
>LKUF01000373.1 GCA_001412335.1 Methanolinea sp. SDB | reverse complement strand
AAATCGTTGAATGGCGGTAAAATGCCCGAGTATCCCAAATATCAGGAGCAGCCAGCCCAGGTAGGGAAGTCCGTATACGCCCCCCGGGATCATGATATCCAGTATTCCTGCCACGAGCAGGAGGACGAGTCGATCGGCTCTCCCGAGCACACCCCCATAAAACCGGCCCACTCCGACCGCCTGCGCCTGGGTGCCCAGGTAGGAAGACATCAGGACGCCGGTAAGAGCAAAAACGCCAATATATGCCACTATTTCAGGGGAATATTGCCATGTTGAAAAACCTCCGGCGAAGATGCCGACAATGATGAAGATATCTGAATACCTGTCCACGGAATGGTCGAAAAAGTCCCCGAGCGGACCCTGTGTATTCTTTGCCCGGGCGATCGCACCGTCCAGTGCATCGAAGACGGCGTTGCAGAGCACCAGGAATGTTGCGACCAGGATGTTTCCGAAGTAGTAGGTGAACCCTGCACCGATAGCCGCCAGGAAAGATGCTACAGTCAGTGAGTTTGGGGTGATCCCCAGCCGTATGCAGACCGAGACGGCCGGGTCCATGATCCCTTCCACCTTCGGTCTGAACTGGTCGAGTGTCATAGGATGGTTCCCAGGTAATCTGACCAGTCGATCTCGCCAAATGACGGGGGGATCTCTCCCCTGACAAACATCTCAATCATATCGGTGCATTCCAGGACACTCTTATCTGTTGTGTCCAGTTCATAAATCTGTCTCGCCTCGAACCCTTCGAGACATTCGATCAGGATGAGATCGATGGCCTCGGCCTCGGCGTTCTCTCTCACCTTCGGCAGAGAATACCCCCGTCTAATGAGCCTGTCCGCCAGCACGTCCGGGCGGCACCGGAGTACCACTATCAGGTCACATGGGAGGAGGTGGGCAAGATGCCCCTCGACAAATCCCTCTACCGGCGAAAATTCGCTGACCCAGCTCTCTTCATCGATGACGACCGTGTCACGTTCTTCGTCTCTTTCAACCCGGTACGGCGCCGTCGTCTCTGTGAGCCGGACTACGGTGTAGCCCCTCGAGGAGAGTTCCTCTCCCACCGATGATTTACCCGTTCCCGGTGTCCCGGTAATACCGTACATCATATGCTGTTGATCACGTCCAGGAAGAGATCGCATTCCCAGTCCTCCCCGATACTCACCCTGATATAGTGGTCGTCCAGGCCCTTGAAACTCCGGCAGGACCTGACGATGACACCCTTTGCTGCAAGTTTTTCAGTCATCAGGTCACCGGAGCAGGGCGATACATCCACGAGCACGAAGTTTCCTCCGGACGGGAGTACTGGAAAAGAACACTCTCTTGTATACCTGGCTCTCCACTCTTTTACTCTCTGGACACTGCGATCGACGTGTCCGCGATTCCCGAGAGCGGAGACGGCAGCTGCGGCAGATACACCATTCAGAGAAAACGGCGTAGCTGCCCTCCTGTAATACGGAAGGATCCAGCCGGGGACGAATGCATATCCCACGCGGAGCCCGGCCATGGAGAATGCCTTGGACATGGTCCGTCCGATGACGAGGTTGTCGAACCGTTCCATGAGGGACCGATAGTCCTGGTCGGAAAACTCAACGTAGGCATTGTCGAGGAAGAGGATACCCTCGATCTCTTCCAGTATACCTGCTATATCGTCCGGCGAGGTCTCGTTTCCGGTGGGGTTGTTCGGGGTGCAGAGAAATGAGACCCTGGCATGGCGGGCTTTCTGTATGAAGCTTTCGACATCCACGTTGAAATTGCGGTCCCGCGGCACCCGGATCACCGTCCCGCCCTGTGCGACGGTGGCAAGCTCGTAGAATGAGAAGGTCGGCACCGATATGACTACAGGATCGCCGGCATTCACGAGGAGCCGGAGCATCGTCTCAATGACACCATCCATCCCGGCGCCCGTGACGAAGTGGTTCCAGCCATGGTACTGGCCAAGCATGGCTTTTAGTTCACCCATATTCTCATCCGGGTAACGGTTGACTCCCTGCAGCGCCCTGCAGCCTTCCTCGATCACCTCCCTCTCCGGAGGCTCCGGGTTTTCGTTGCTTGCCAGCCTGGCAACGCGTTTTAGTCCGTGTTCACGGGCGATCTCCTCGGCTTTCCTGGCAAATACATACCCTTCACCAGTGAAACACTCTCTCACCAGTAATTCAGGGTTTATTCCTGGTAATCTGTTGCTATCCTGTGGATCTGCCGCCATATGAACTGTCCACACAAGCTCTGTGCTCAATCTAAATAATTCCGTCGCTGAAAAGAGGAGCCACGGATTTTTTT
>LKUF01000372.1 GCA_001412335.1 Methanolinea sp. SDB | reverse complement strand
GGATACGGGAGACTGGAAGACCTCGCCGGCCTGGTGATACTTGCGGTGATCCTTGCAAGTGCGCTCCTCGCGATATACGAGTCCATCAACAGGTTCCTTCACCCCCAGCCGGTTTCATACATCTGGGCCGTCGCAGCGGCAGGATTGATCGGGATGCTCGGGAATGAACTGGTCGCACGATACCGGATACGCGAAGGAAAGGCTATCGGGAGTGAGGCTCTCGTGGCGGACGGACAGCATGCCAGGATTGATGCCCTGACAAGCCTTGGAGTACTGGTCGGCGTGATTGGAATCTGGGCCGGCTTCCCCCTTGCAGACCCGGTTATTGGCCTGGTAATCGGCGGTATGATAATACTGGTCGCATGGAACACCGGGAAAAGCGTATTTTCCCGGCTCATGGATGGAGTAGATCCATCGATTATCAGCGAGATAGAGCATGCCGTCTCACATGTGGACGGGGTGAGGGACCTCTCAGAGGTCCGGGTACGCTGGCTTGGCCACAGGCTGGTGGCCGAATTGAACATAACCGTAGATTCACAGATCTCGGTGGAGGACGGGCACGAGATTGCGATGGAGGTGCAGCACCAGCTCCTCGGGCATCTTCCGTACCTGAATGCCGCGACCATACATGTAGACCCTGCAACAGCCTCGGGTGAATCCTTTCACCATGTGCAGGCAATCCCTGAGTCACCCGGCACAGAAGAAAAGCGGGAATGATTGTTCCCGGGAATCACTCTCTTTCATAGGCTCCTGATCTCCTTTACCACCCGTCTTCCCTTGTCACGGGCCTCATCGAGTGCCGTCGGATGCCCTTTTATCCCGTTGTACTTGTCCATGTCGTTTGCAATGATATTGTCATGGTATTCAAACCCGATGGTATTGAAAAAAGCGGTTATTGCCGGGAAAGCGGCATCAAATACATTGTCCCAGGAAAGCCCCGCCGTTGAGATGAAGATGCCCTTGTGGCGTTGTATGTGCTCATTTGGGAAATAGAGCGTCTTTAATACGAACTTTTTCGCCCATATATACTGTGCCCGGTCAATGAGTCCCTTCAATTCCGCGGTGATTCCCATGCTGTAAATGGGTGAGGCAACCGCAATACAGTCCATCGAGAGGATCCGGTCAAAGAGGGGTGGTGCGTCATCCTCCATGATACAGATTCCTGTTTTGTGACAGGTATTACATCCCCTGCAGGGCGAATAATCAAGTTTTTTTAAGATTACCTTCTCGATCCCGGCTCCCTCCTCTGCGGCTCCATCGAGAAACGCATCCAGTAATGTCTCTGTGTTGCCGTGACGGTGCGGGCTGCCCGATATCCCCATGACATTCACATCCATGGTCTCACTCCGAAAGCCGGCCCTGTAATTCCCTGATCACATCATGGCCCAGTCTTTCGGCATCCGCTTTTGCGGAAGGATGATTGAGAATGGCGCCCTTCTCATCGACATTATTGATCATGAGGTAGTGGATATC
>LKUF01000371.1 GCA_001412335.1 Methanolinea sp. SDB | reverse complement strand
TGAATGACCTGATGAATATCATGAACGGTTTGAGGTATGATTACGTATTAGACCATGAATATGACAATTCAGAGAGTAATCCGTTCACGTTTTATGCACAATCGACCACTAATCCAGAGACAACGCTTCCCGTTATGACGGCAGAATCATGGGTTAAAAAGTGGAGCGGGATTAGGTGGGTTGACTCGTGCTATAGCGGCGATACAAAGTGGAATACAAAGAATGTATATGCCGCAGGCGGCCCTGTAACACTTCAATCTGGCACCTATAAGCAATTCGCCGGGTTAAACTATTTTTATTTCGAATGAAATATTAAGTAGTTCAATTGAACTATTTTTAGTTGCAATTGAAATATTTATTAGTTCAATAAGTACTACTACTTGGTATGCTCCAATTGCTCATTGGATCAAAAACAAGAGTGGCATTGTTGACTCTTTTTCTCCTCAATCCGGGAGAGAAATATTATATTCGAGAAATAAGTCGGAAATTGGGTATCGGCGTCGACCCCCTGCGAAAAGAGCTATCCAACCTGGAAGGCATCGGATTGTTGAAAAGCGAACGAGTAGGGAATCAAAAACATTACCGGGTCGACGAGACATATTTCCTCTACGATGAACTCCAGAAACTGGTGTTGAAGACCGAAGGAATTGCAAAGGTACTTACCGAGGAGTTTGCAGGGAGCGATGCAATTGAGATACTCTTCGTCTATGGATCTTTCGCAGCCGGGAAGGCCCATGAGAGAAGCGATATCGATCTCTTTGTAGTGGGGAATATATCTGATGATGATCTCATCGTAAAGATTACCGAAATGGAACTGGTCCTTGGTCGTGAAATAAACTACACGCTCCTGAGAAGAGAAGAACTCCTACAGCGTATGAGCAGGAAAGATCCATTCATTACCAATGTTGTACGGGAGCCGAAAATATTCATCAGAGGTCAGCATGAATTTGAAGATCTTGGAAAATCAGGGAAAGATAAAGAAAATCCCCGTGGACCCGAAGTCAGTCAGTGAACTCATGGAGATAGCCGATCGTGACCTGGAATCCGCACGGCGGAATTTCCAGAATGATGATAATGAGTGGGCCTACAATATCGCCTATAACGCGATGTTGCAGGCAGGGACCTCGCTGATGCATACACAAGGATATCGCCCCGACGGAAGAGAGCACCACTATTCTGTGGAACTGTTCCTTCGATATTTTCTCGAGAGAAAAGACGTTGATATATTTTCACGGATGAGAAAACAGCGACATAAATCAGTGTATGAACGGGTTGGCACGATCTCGCACACCGATGCTGAATATGCCCTGCAGCGTTCGGAATCAATCATTCAAACAATAAAGGCGCTTATCCGCGAACAGGGATTCCAGATATCATAATACTCTCGTGAAAGGAGACTGCTGGAAATCAGTTGGCTGGATTTGAAACGATTACGAGACAATAGACACTTCACGAATAGTCGGTGACATTATTGATGTTTTTACACACATGGACTTGTCGGATTTCGGGAATGAGATGGGTGGAAGATGGAATTCACCCCCCCTTCCCACCTCCCTTCACCAGCCCATACTCAATCTCGTAGTACGCACTCGGCACAGAGATGATATACCGCATCTTTCTCTTCTCCTCCGCTTCGGCAATCTGCTTCAGCAGTGAGGCCTGCTCTGCTGGCGCATGACCTACTGTCACCCACCGTCTGGTCTCGTCGCTCATCTTCCAGGACCCGGGGCGAACCGTCTCCGGAGGCCGGGTCACCGTGTCGTCGTCGGGGTCGAAGTAGGCCAAAACATCGTCCTTCTCCGACTCCGCCGCCCACTGCAGGGCC
>LKUF01000370.1 GCA_001412335.1 Methanolinea sp. SDB | reverse complement strand
TCCGGATCCTCGCTCAAAAACCGGTACAGGATCTCCAGGTCGATCGAGAGATCAGGCGGAGGATAGGAATCGATCTCGCTTTCGCCGGGTCTCTCACCATCGAATTCGCCAAACATCTTTCCCCTGCAGTATCTGCAGCACAGGTTGCAGTCGTCGGTCAGGATCAGGTGATAAAACAAGCTATTACGGCCTCCGAAATTGATCCCGGAAGAGATGCAGGTGTTCCGGGATTACCGGGGTGGCGGACCCCCGTCCCTGCCTCGTGCAAAAAAGATAAGGGCTGCTGCTATCCCGAATGCCAGGAGCCCGCATATTCCCGTGAGTGGTGCAGTTGTGGGGATTGGTTCCTTTTCTGCCGGCAAAACGCCGTTGTTTTCACCCGGGGTCGTGCTGTTCATCTCGGTCTCGATATCACCTATTCGCTGTATTCCCTCAACCGCGCCCTGGAATTTCGGATTTATCCCCAGGGCTATCTCGTAGGACTCCTGCGCTTCGTCGTACCGGCCAAGCTGGAAGAGAGCGTCACCTTTGTTCGTCCAGAGCGAGGGGTCAAAATTCGCATCATTGGGACGTTTTCGTGCTTCCCGCTCCGCAATCTGGATCACTTCTTCGTAAACCGCCATTGCCTGGGCCGAATGTCCGGAATGCTGGAGATTGATCCCTTTATGGACGAGGGCGTACAGATCATTGGAATTGATGGTCAGCGCTCCATCATACGACTCGATGGCTGCTTCGTATTCCCCCATGGAAAAATACGCATCGCCTCTGTTATTCCAGGCCGCTGAATTGAGTAGATCTAGGCTTATCGACCGGTTGAAAGCCCGGACCGCTCCTTCATAATCGGATATGGCCATCCGGGCAAGACCCAGCTTGTTCCAGGTCATGGCGTGATATGGGTCATATCCAATTGCGTTCTCGTAACACTCAAGCGATTCGTTGTATCGTTCCTGCTGGATGAGATCATCACCTTTCTGCACCCATGACAGAGCCATCTCTGATGGCAGATCTGCACACGCCGGAACAACGGCATACGCAGATGCCGCCATGAGCGCAACGATGATGAAGAGATCCTTTACCCCCATGCTATCGCACTAGTTTTATTTTCAAGGTTATTAGACTAACGAATATGCAAGAGAAAAATCCTGCCATAAAATGCGGGAGATGAACATTCCACGGTCAATTACCGTGCGAAATCAGATATTAACCCTTGATGGTTCACAATTCTGGTCACGTCCCGACAGGGCAATCACTCATCTGGTATTCCCAAAAATCCCCCTTTCTCACATTCGAAGGAGTGACTCGCCCCGGGCCGACACTTCTCAGGACCGCGCCCTCAAAACGGTTTCTGTTTTTCCACCAGGGGGCCTGGTTTTTCCAGAGGATGCCTCTATATCTCGGATATTATCTGCGGAAGGGCCTCTGCCAGGCCGTTTATGACAAACTGGATTGCGATTGCCAGGACGAAGACTGCCATCAGCTTTGGAATGACTTTTAGTTCCTCCTCCCCGACGTACCGGAAAATAAAGTGCGAATAGGTCATGGCATAGTATGATATGGCAACGGCCAGGATGATCGCAACGAACACCGATACCGTCTGGATGATGTTTCCGGATTCCGATGCCAGGAGAATGACCGTGGTGATCGTTCCGGCACCACACGTGAGAGGAAAGGCAAGAGGTACAATCGCTATGTTCTCGAGCTCAGCCGCCGCATACTCGACTTTCCTTGGATAGAGCATGCCGAAAGCCACAAGGACGAGGAGTATCCCGCCCGCAATCTTGAATGCAGGGATCGTCAGCCCGAGAATCGTGAATATGAGCTGTCCTGTCAGTGCAAAGAACAACAGCACAAAAAGAGAGATCTTCATCGCCGTCACGATGACCTGCTTCCGGCTCTCTGCTGTCGCATCCTCTGTAAGAACGCTATAGATTGCAGTTGTACTCAGCGGGTTCATGATCGCCAGTATGGAGGTCACTGCCACAAGGAGAAATTCGAGATCAGGGACTATCGACGACATCTGTCTGGGTTAATCAAGGCATGGAATGAAGCCTATTTAAAAATTTCTTTTCCGGATCCAGAAATTCACGGGAGAGACCCA
>LKUF01000369.1 GCA_001412335.1 Methanolinea sp. SDB | reverse complement strand
ATTGCTGTTACCGGGATAGCCTCGTGCTGGCTCTCCCAAACAGGTCTGCCAGAAGATCTTGTCCAATCTCCTGGATCTTTTAAGTCCAGATCGCTCTCGTCCCGGAGCTGGCGAATTATGGTTTGCCAGGTGGAAGAGAAGTGGATCCAGCCGGGAAACATTAATTCTCGGTTCAGAAAAGAGGGTTTTTGAAGGATCCGAATCCTGATAGGATATCTCCTTTCAGGCCTGGTCACCTGCAATCTTTGGGTTGTCGCGAACCCTGCCTCTCAAAGCCCCCTATTGTGCATAGGCTTCCACGAGGTCTCGTGCGGTGATGATCCCTGCAAGGTCATTTTTCCTGATGATGGGAAGCCTTCTCACGTGTTTCGATGCCATCATCTGTGCCGCTTCATGGATGCTGATGCCCGAGGGTGCGGTGATGAGCGGAGAGGAGGAGACCTCCCCGACTCCGATCTCCAGGCTCGAGCCTTTGGCGAGGAGACCTGATAACAGGTCGCGCTCTGTGAATATTGCATGCGGTTTGCCTTCACGTGAGACGATGACACTGCCGATACGCTTCTTTCCCATGGTATCAACCACTTCGGAGACGGGGGTGTCGCTCTCAACACTCACAAGGTCACGTGTCATGTAATCGTCAACCGAGAGTGTGGTCTCGGGGGCGTCCGGCATCTCCCTGATCAGGTCGGATGCGGTGACTATGCCTTCAAGATGTCCACAGGAAAAGACCGCAAGACGCCCTTTTCTCTTTATCATGGTCCGTGCAGCCTCGCGTATCTCGAGATCCGGGCAGATCCTGACGAGCGGGAACGACATGACCTGCTCGACGGTCGTGTCTCCGGGATCGAGCCTGCCGGCAAGGACTCTCGAGATGAGGTCCCGTTCTGTTACGATACTGATCGGGCAACCGTACTTCACCACGAGCAGGCTCCCGATGTGACGTTCTCCCATGATCCGTGCGGCATCTTCCATCGTTCTCTCGGGAGTGGTGACAACCACGCCCGTGGTCATGATATCCGAGACCTTCCTGTGCCGCTTGTATTCAGAATATGCCCGGTCAAGGATGCTCGGGAACCGCATACCGGGCCTTTTTGCTTTTGCCATGGTCGTTATTCCTCCACGCAGGACAATGCCCGTATTATTCAAAGGAATATATATATTTTCGCGAAATCGCGACAGGCTGAACCATGCCAGGGCATCCGGTCCCCGGCCGGTGGCCTGAAAAACTGGCCGATAGGTACCCTGTGCGGGGATGGGAAGCGGGCACGCAAAAATGCCGTCGCCGCCATCACCATCCTCCTGCAATTCCACCTGCCATGGATTGCGGAGTCTCCAGGTGACCGGATGTTTTGCTGGATACTCCCGGGAGAGCCTCCCTGTCCGGAGAGCAGGGAAGGAAAAATTATGTCCCGGTATTCACCTGCAATCCGGACCATCCAGTTCATTCGTGTCTCGTCAGTCTCCGCTCTTTTCGTGTATAATAGAGAATGAGCAGGCCTGCAAGGAAGAGCGGGTAGATGAGATCCATGTACATGACCGGTCCGGCATTGTTTGGCGAATAGTTGCCAAAGACCACCATCTCGTATACATGACCGAGTCCTGCACCGATATAGAATATGCCGGTTCCGATGACGGTCGCGGTCCAGAAACCGATGGTTCTGAATTTCAGGCAGAGAAGCCCGACGATGCCGAGCGCGAGATCCCACATCCCCACTTCCCGCTGGAAGGGATTTCCGGTTGGCCAGCCTATGGATTCTGCTACCTGGTCTGGAAAGAGCAAGTGTCCGATTCCGCCGTAGGCAAGACCTGCGCCAAGCCCTATGGCAAGCTGCCACATCAGGAATATCTCGAGCGCCTGAACACCGCGGGCATGGCGCCATCGCATGTGGCCGAGGGCGATGCACGCTCCAAGGACCGGGAAGAAGAACGGCCAGAGATATGAGAAGAGATCCATGGTGGTGTATAGACAGGGCGAGGAAAAAATGATTGCGGAGATTGGGATAAAACTATCCCGGAATTCAGATATATCTCGCTTTTCTGGAGAGTTTTTCCGGTGTATAGAGCGGCTTTTTTGGCAGACCTTTTGTCTCTTCTTTTATCACCGATATGAGGTCGTTCGGGGTGAATTTTTCCTTGTATGGCTTTTTCGGGGTTGATTTCGACCTGATGGTCACGGTGAGCGTCCCCGCCTCGAGTTCCTCGTCGCCCACAACGACCACGTACGGAACCCAGTCCATGCCTGCCTCCCTGACCTTCTTGCCGACGCTCTCGTCGCGGTCATCGAGGTCGCATCGAATCTGTGCTGCATTGAAGATCCCTGACATCTTCACAGCAAAGTCGAGGTGGCGTTCTGCCACCGGTATGACCCTGACCTGGGTCGGCGAGAGCCATGTGGGGAAGTGCGGGACCTCCTGGTTCGCGGTATTTTCGAGTATCGCACATATCACCCGCTCAATGCTTCCCGTGGGTGAACAGTGCAGTATGGGGGGGTGGACTTCCCTGCCGTCTTTATGGTACTTGATGTCGAATCGTGTCGAGGACTCCACATCGATCTGCACCGTGGGGTTCTCGATGGGCCTTCCCTGGCCGTCGATTGCGGCGAGATCGGCCTTTGCGATCCAGTAATGCACCCGGTCCGACAGGATCTCGATGAGCATCGGCACCCCTGAATCGGCCACGATCTTCTTCACCCAGTCCTTGTGCTGGTCAAAAAAGTCACTGGTGCACCGGAAGACTCCCACGAGGTGTGTTCCAAAGTCCTTGCCCGTCTCCCAGCCCATGGCAAGCTGTTCCTCGAACGATTGCAGGGCCTCATCCATGTCGGTGCACAGGGTGTGCATATCGGGCATGGTGAAGGCTCGGAGTCGCTTGAGCCCGATGACCTCGCCCTTCTGCTCATGCCGGAACGAGTAGGTGGAGAGCTCGTACATCTTCATGGGAAGCGTGTTTGGCGATATATGCATGTCCCGCATGATGGAAAACATCCCGAAACATGCTGCGAAACGGAGCATCATGTTGCGGTTACCGCTCCTGAACCGGTATTGCCGTTCACCGAACTTGTCGGCATGCTCGAAGATGGCACGGTCGCCGAGGTCGTACATGACCGGCGTCTCCACCGGTGTTCCGCCATAGGCAAGCACCTTCGCGAGCACGTAGTCGGCCAGGAGGTCACGCACCAGTTTCCCCCTGGGCATCCACCGGAGGTGGCCCACGTCCGATACCGGCTCGTAGTCCACCAGTTCCTTGGACCTCATGAGTGCCACGTGGATCGGATCGCCTCCACCTGACCCTGCCTCGCCCATCTCCTTTCTGACCAGGCAGCCGAACGGCGAGTCGTCCATGTATTCCGATACCTCGTGCTCGCTGCCATCAGGTGCCAGGACAAAGAAGGTGTGTTCGACCACCTTCTTCTCCGGTTTTGCCCCTTCCTCCGAGGGGACAATGGTCTTGGAGAGCTCGGACAAGGGGTGGCCCTTGCATGAGAGGCGGAACGCCTTGTACCAGCCGAACGGGGCACGCTTGACGGCGTAGCCTTCCCCTGCGAGAGCTGATTCCATCTCCTTTAATGCCCGCACGGCGGCATCTGGCCCGGAGAGGTCGCTTGACAGGTGTGCATAGGGATAGACAACGATATTCTGGATGGAGAGCTGGTCGGCAGTCTTTTTCACCTCGGCAACGGCCTGGCCGACCACTCCCGAAAGGTCGTCCTCGTCCACAGATTCCACAGCACAGAATACGGTCAGGGCCTCCTCGGCCGAGTCTTTCAGGATACTGGTCTCCTCGGCCATCCCGGTCTTCTTCTTGGCTTCGTATTCGATAAAATCAGAATGAATTAATAAAAGTCGCATTGTTCATCTCCGTATCCATCGGATCATCCGCATATATTGTGCGTTCATCCGGTATATATCCATTCAACTCTTCCGGGGATTCTTATGATAGCGCGAGAGCGTCGCCTGACGCTGGTCCATGTACTTGGCGTCAGCCTTCAGGTTGTATGGTTGTTCTGCACGTTCCGTGGTATAGAAGACGAGCTGGCCAACCGGCATTCCTGCATACATCTTCACCGGTCTCTGGTTCACGTTGCACATCTCGAGCGTGATGGACCCCCGAAACCCTGCGTCAATCCACCCCCCCGTCTGGTGCAGCTCGACTCCAAGCCTGGCGATGCTGCTCTTGCCCTCGATGCTTGCAACGATGTTGTCGGGAAGCCCGATCACCTCCAGGGTCTCGGCAAGCATGAACTGGCCCGGCTGTAATACCACTGATTCGGCATGCATCTCACTGGTCTTTTCAGAAATGGTGTTGCTCTGGTAGGGATCTATGATCTCTTGTCCTTCCAGGTACCACAGGAAGTGGTCTCCCAGGCGGATATCAAGGGAATTGGGCTGTACGAGGTCCGGCTCGAATGGGTCGACCATGATATATCCCCTCTCGATGCGGTCCCGTATCTGCCAGTCGACTAGGATCATCAGGGTACTAATGGGGACGGTACGATAATAGGACTTCGGGCGACAACCTGCAGATGGAATGCCGGCGAGTCGCAGGCACTCGTATCAGGCCCCTCCCTGCACCTGGTGCGGCTCCAGCGCACCGTCATGGTACACCATCACCGTTGCAGAACCTCCTTTTGAAAGTCTCCGTATCTGCCGTTTATACTCTTTTCTGGAGTTGAAAAGTCCATTTTTTGAGAAATACTCCTCCATGAACCTGAGGAACAATATCTCGTGGGTGAGGAATGCGCACTCATACTCCTTTGTCTGGCGGGCAAGAGCCAGGCACTCCTCGTCAGGAATCGCGTGGTGATACTCGCCATGTTGATCAAGGCCCGAGATCTGCCTCCAGTCGACCCTGCCGTCCGTCCCGGCTTCACGGTGCAGCATGTAGGGATAGACCCTGCAGATCGAGAATCTCCTGTCATAGATCCGGCACCTGCCGTCTTCGAGGAACCAGCACGACCCGGCCCTGTCGTTTTGTGTCCGCACTGCATAGCCTGAGACATAAAACGTCCCGTTCTGGTCGCAGAACTCCGGGTCCGGGGCGGGCTCAAGGGCCCGGGGATCGATGGACCGTGCAACGACCACATCACGGTCAAGCAGAAAGACATGACCATTGAAGGAACGTGTGCAGCATTTGGCACAGGAGGTGCACGAAAAACCAACGTCCCGGATGACCGAGGCCAGGCGTTCCACCGGGTATGCACGCAGTGAATTTATCTCCCTCTCAAGGGCTTGTACCTGGTAGCGAATGGGAATCTCTGGAACGGTGATCACCGGTGATGGATCTCTAACCTTTTTAAGAGGTCATCAGGTATCTGCCTTTGGGACCGGGAAAAAAGCGGGTTATTGTGGAAGTGCGGGAAGAGATGTGTCAACCCCGGTGATCTCGCTCAGGTAGACTCCTGATCCGACCCACCATCTCCCGTCGACGGGCAGGACATAGCCGATCTTCTGTTCAAGCCGGTTGTCCCTGTCAGGATTCGGCCAGATGAATACGACGAACCCGCCGCCCGATCCGGCGGTTTCGGAGAGTGCCCGGATATTCTTCATTCCGAACGGGTCCTCCCGCTCGATGAGGCACTCTCCGATCGATTCGGTCAGGTACGGGTGCGCAAGGAGCGTGCCATTGTAATCATAGGCATACAGGTAATGCCCCTCCGCGTCCACGAAGATCCCGGTCCGGTTCGATATCTCCCTGAATGCCTCGTCTTCCCCATGCGAGCGGCCATATTCGACCCCCGACTCGACGAGCGAGATCATCGCTTCCACCGCAGGTGGGTACTCTCCCGGTTCGTCGCCGGCAAGGTCGGTTATGTAGATTCCGGACCCTATCCACCAGTCGGTTCCGGCGGGGCAGGAATACCCGATCTTTGGAATATAGGTATCAGGGGCGTCCTCGTCGATCACCCCGCCTGTCGGCCTGGGATAGAGGTAGGCACTGTATCCTCCCCCGTTCGAGGCGGCGTATTCGGCGATCCGTATCACCGGCAGGCCGCGAATGTCGGTCCAGTCCGACCGGTCGCCCCCCACCTGTTCAGCCTCGTAGGGATGAGCAAGCAGAGTCCCGTTGAAGTCATATGCATAGATATAGAGATCACCCTTCGAGTACAGACCCGACTTCTTTGAAAATTCCTCGAGTGCCGCGGCCTGCCCGGTCTCGCGAGCATAGTATGCGGCGTCCTGCACGAAAGCCACAAGCTGTTCCGGGGTCATCTCGACCCGTGCTCTCTCCCCGGGCACGCCTATCGTGCAGCCGGAGGAGAGGAGCAACGCGATGAGAAGAATTATTCCAGATAAAACAAGTACCTGCCGTCTCATCATGGGTATAATTATAGGGCAAATCAACAGTTAAAGACAGCGAACCGGGCAGGAAAGGAGATCACTTCCCCCGGGGAGTCTGTCGACCTGATGTACCAGGGGATTTTTTGTTTTCAGTCGTCTTCATCCGGGCCCGCACCACCACGAGCAGATCTCTCCGGGTCTATGTGCCACTCCGACCTCCGCATCAGGCCGTGCAGGGTGCTTGCCTCGCGGGCGGTCAGCCTCGCTCTCCCGAGGATCCGCCGGATCATCAGCATGGTATTCTGCCTCTTGAACCCGGGATGGTTTATCAGGTCGAGATAGCTGTCGATATGGCGGTACAGGTGTTCCATCTCCTCGCG
>LKUF01000368.1 GCA_001412335.1 Methanolinea sp. SDB | reverse complement strand
ATTGCTCAAATTTTGACTGTGAATCAGCCTCGCGATATTTTCGGGGGCGGCGGCGTGGCATCACACATGGGGGTGTGGGGGCGGATAGCCCCCACATAATGTATCCGGTTCATCAATCCTAATCACACCAGGTATCAAAGAGCCATTTCCAGAAAGGCTGTGCAGGTGTTGATGTATGGGAGAATGAGAGCACAAGATTTCCGGGGACGTTCCGGGAAGTGCCTACATGCCGGTTCTTTTCGTCAGGGAAATGATATGCCTCGTTTTCTTCCTGGAATAGACCGCTTTTATTGGAATTCCCTGAAATTGCTGATATTGCGTTGAAAATGAAAACAAGGGAAAATTTGACGTCTGAGGATTGGTGCTGGCAGCCGAAATTTACCGTTTGAGGCTTCCTTCTCTCAATTCTTTCGGCTTATCGTTCCCGACCCATTAATTCGCCCGCAAATGCGAGATTTTTTGTGCCAAACGGTTCCGGCAGTATTAAGGTAATTTCAACCGTACCGGTTGATAAGAGGAATGCAATCCTGGTCCAGCCACTATTCACAGACCTTCGTTGCCCACGAACAAGAACGGGAACCAGGGCTGCCGGGAGAGTCACATGATGAACGGAAGGCAACCAGACATCGAGACTGCCGAGACAGTCACATGAACAGGAGATCCCCATGAACCAGGATACCCCAGTATCATCTGTCGTGACCGCCCCGATCTACCCGTTGCGTTTTTACCTTGACCAGAAAGACGGGAGATTCCCATGAACCAGGATATCTCAATATCATCTGTCGTGATCGCCCCGGTCTGCCCGTTGTGTTTTTATCTTGACCAGAGAGACGGGTGGTTCCCATGAACCAGGATATCTCGATATCTTCCGTCGTGACCGCGTCGGTCTGCCCGCTTCGCTATTACCTCGACCAGAGAGACGGGAGATTCCAATCCACCAGGTATGAGGTGTGCAAGCAGGTCTCCTACCATACCGGGGATCGCCTGGATGGCGAGGAGATCTGGAACGAGTTGAGAGCGATCAGCCCGGACGTGGACGATTCCCACAGGGCATATCTCGATTCGTGCCTCCAGAACTGCAGGAGATCAGGCACGTTCAGGGATTTTTCCGAGACCGACCTTGCCGTCCGGTCAAGAAGATACGGCATCTTTGGCATGGTGGACAAGATCCATGACGGAGAGCCTGCCTTCTCCATTGTCCGGTCAGTTTCCGCCCCGGTGGCAGGCGTCTATTCCGGCGACCGCCTGCGGGTGTTCGGCTACATGCTCTGCCTGCAGGAGATGACCGGACGCGAGATTGCGAGCGGCTGCGTGGAGTACATACCGGACGGGATATGCCGGACCTGCATACCGCAGCCCATCGACAAGAGACGTTTTTTCCGGGCGCTTGACGAAGCCCGGAAGATC
>LKUF01000367.1 GCA_001412335.1 Methanolinea sp. SDB | reverse complement strand
AATGTTCCTGCATCTAAGGTTGCTCCTGCTGGCAGGTCGGTTGCACTGTAGGTGAGTACATCTTCGGGGTCTGCATCAGTTGCCGACACTGTGAAAGAAAGTACTTGTCCCTCATACACCACCTGGTCCGGGATAGGGTCGAATACTGGAGCCTGGTTCAATTTCACCTTATAGTATACTGAGACATGATTTGGTGTGGATAATCCGGTAATTGTGTCGATCACGGTGAGTGAATCGAGATCAATCTTGGTCAGGGAATTCGAACCTCGGTTCGCTACAAGTACAATATTTTCCGAATCGATGATTCCTATACCACGTGGATCATCTCCCACAGTGATTGTTTTCACAACAGCGGGAGTACTTAAGGTTACATCAATAACCGAAACGGTATTATCATCTGTGTTTGCCACAAGTGCATAATGCCCATCTGGGGTGATTGCGGGCTCTGATCCGGGATTTTGCCCGACACTGACAAATCCTTTTACAGATATGGGATCAGTTGTCAAATCGATAACGGTGATCTCTCCGACCGAGTCATACATCGTGATGACCGCAGTTTGTCCTGTCGGATCCACAGCGATGAAATCGCTATATTTTGAAACATCGAGGGAATATAGAATTGAAGCCGGTGGTGACTGAATATCAACCACATACATTTTTCCCGGGTTTGAATTGGTCACAACCAGTGCATACCTCCCGTCATCGGTAATTGCAACTCCGTATGGACTATCAGGGAATGCCAGTGT
This sequence comes from Methanolinea sp. SDB, assembly GCA_001412335.1. Taxonomy (GTDB): domain Archaea; phylum Halobacteriota; class Methanomicrobia; order Methanomicrobiales; family Methanospirillaceae; genus SD8. The sequence continues at coordinate 2,863 of LKUF01000367.1, read as the reverse complement.
CTCGAGAAGAACAGGTGTCATTCCAGAGATATCGAGAATGGAGAGTATAGTATTCCCACTGTTCCCGACGACCGCTTTCCCGCCATCAGGAGTGATGGCAATCTGCGCTGCATTTCCTCCGATGGCAAGCCGTGAAATCTCCACGGCTGGTGTCTGTGCGAGATCGAAGAAGACGACCTCGCCTGAATCAACGGTTGAAACCAGGGCATGGGTATAATCAGAGGTAACCTCAACATCCATTGGTTGATCAACAAAACTTCCGAGAACTGTTACTATTGCGGGATCGCTGGTAGGATCTACGGTACTCACAGAATCAACGAATTGATTCGTAATGATAATAGATTGGAAGGCATTCGGATCCTGGATTGTGATCTTCACCGTTTCGTTATCTTCGTTAACAAGGTCGGTGACACGGAACACCGGGAAGTATGAGCCCAATTGATAGGTATCAGGGGTCCATGTGAAGACACGGGTGGAGGGATCAAACGCTGATCCCGGTGGGAGGTTGTCTGCCGAATAGGTGAGCGTATCTCCATCTGCATCAGTTGCTGAAACCTCAAATGACAGGGTCTCACCCTTTACCACAGTTCTATCACCGATCGGCGCAAGTACCGGAGGAGTGTTGGGCTCGGAAGACGTGATAGTGACAGTAACCGGAGCACTTGCAAGGAGCAGACTGTCTTTCACGACGAGTTGTATGACATACTGGCCATCAAGGTCAGGAGTGAAGGATGTTGTCGCCTGAGTTGGACTTGTGATGGTCGCCGTGCTTCCGGTCGGTTTTGATACAATTGACCAGGTATATGTCAGTGGGAGATTGCCATCAGGATCGGTGCTCGACAATCCGTCAAGGATGACGACCATCCCTGTATCTGCGGACCGGTCTGTCCCTGGATCAGCGATGGGGTGCTCATCGTACACGAGGATTTGTCCCATCAGTGTACTGGGCGTGGTCAGGGACTGAACCCATGTGACCAGGAAGTTCTCACCATTGTATAGAAGGCTCGGGACAAGAATTGCATTAAGATAATTAGAATTTTTTATTAGGGAAATCTGGGGGTCTTCAATAACATTCAGGGAACTATCAAGGCGGGCAACCTTTCCTTTGTTATTAATCAAAACAAGCGATGAACCGTCGTAGACGATTTGTGATTCGCTCCCCCCGCTGAATCCTAGTATTGATTTTCCACCGGCGTCTGCAGGACCGTCAATGAGAAGTCCATCCGTTGAGATCCGTGCGGCGAATAGCTGATCAGGATAGGCAACATAATCCCTCCAGACAATGATGTAATTCGTTCCGTCATAGGTTATTCCGGAATGCCCCCAAGCTGTAAGATCCTGTCCTCCTGATTTTGTACTGATTTGGATGTCCGGGGAATCAGGAAGCGATCCATCGGAGTTCACGCGTGCCCCATAGACATCCCTGTTCAGGCTTCCTGAATATTCTTCGCTTGTATATGCGACAAAGAACTGTCCTGATCCATACGTCACGATAGGGTGCCAGTTATGCCGTGAAGTATCGCCGATCTGAAATTTCGACCCGACAAGCCCTGTTGTTGGATTTACAAACTGGCCAAAAATCTGGCTTTTCACACCACTTCCCATTTCTGGATACTGCCCCCATACTACGAGGAAATTTCCAGTAACAGGATCATATGCAACATCGGGGTAGCTGGCAGTATTATCACCGGATCCAATCTCAAAAACCGTACTAGGATTTCCGCTGGTGTCTAGGAAAGTCCCACGGATGTAATACGTCGCGAATTTTTTTACCACAAGATATTTTGATCCACCATACGCAATGGCAGGATCTTCCCCATATATCCCGGGGAATATCGTGATCGGTGAACCGCTCATTGAGCCGGTATTGTCCAGGAGTTGGGCGTATTCGGTTGTGCCGGACCGCCAAACAACCATGTAATTTGATCCGTCCGTGGCACTATCAGACCAAGTATTTGCATTGTCAGAACCAGGGATCGTAAAACCTACCTGGTCACTTGGGACTACAGCCGGATCAGCGGTTGCCGATCCGACGATGAGGATGAAACATCCAAGAATAATGAAAATAAACAGAGCAACATGCCTATTTTTGCAGTTATCCATCAAATTTTTATTATGCATCGATATACACCTTGAAAAAGACTGCTCTGGTATTCATCAGCCATTCAAAATTCCTGCATATGATAATTCCCATTCTCTCTCCTTCTCTAATGTCCAGTTTATCTATCTTGGAAAAGAGATCCAGAAAACCAGAGCATACGCTAGGTATTATGCTCAATTATTGCCTGATGGAGAATCAGTATTGAACTGGATCCTCAACTAACGGCAAAGATATGTCTCGACCCCTCCCAACAGTTTAGCCTATATCCGGTCAGGAGATAAATATTATGAAATAATTTTCATCAACGCTCTGAACAATAAAATAAACACAATATAAACCGTATTTGGTTCCAGGATGCCGATAATGTTTTTTTCACGAGCAGGAACTGAAAACGGAATTTTTTCTTCATGCAATCGGCATCATTGGATCCATAAACCAGGAGCGGTCCCGTGACAGGTGAGGAAGACCGGAGATGGTAATGGGTGTTGCAGCCGGGTTTGCCGCCGGTGGCCTGTGCGGGGGCCATTTTCGGGATAGCGACCCATGACCTGGCTGCCTGGCTCCCGATCGGGATCTGCTGCGGAATTGCGATCGGTGCGGCCATCGGGTTGGCGTTGGCTCCACGACGCCAGGTTCTATTCCGGTGCCGAGCAGGAGGACGGCGGCGATGACGGGGGCTCCGGCGACGAGTGCAGCGATGATGCGAGAGTTCATCGGAAAAAGAGAATGATGGAGCAGTTCAGTGTGTTTTTTTTGTTCCCG
>LKUF01000366.1 GCA_001412335.1 Methanolinea sp. SDB | reverse complement strand
TCCATGGCCCGGATCCAATCTTCGCGGGTGGCATTCCCGTGCCTGTACCTGCGATGGTACAGGTCGAGACCCTTCACGAAAGCCTCTCTTCCCATCAGTGTCTCGATCATCCTGACAAACTCGGGAGCTTTTTTGTATGTGATAGCGGTGATGAGCTCGTTTGGGTCGTTGAACCCGTCGGGCTCGATCGGCATGGATGCCGCACCGGCGTCGAGATCCAGCGTCCCGTAACCGGGTGCGAGCATGGAGAGGACCGTCTGGAGCCGGGAGTAGTCGTCCCCAAGATGGAAGGCGTGGTACTGGTCCTCCACGTGGACCGTGACCGCCTCGTTGAGCCAGATCTCGAACGGCGACCAGCCGGTCACCTCAGATCCGTTCAGGTTATGGTAGAACTCGTGGACCTTCACCCGCATGAGGTACTCGTAGGAAGGATCGGTCATAGCGGAGAAAGGCATGATCCGGTTTGCAGAGATGGTCGTGTTGCCGACGTTCTCCATCCCCCCGAAATCCGAGTTCTGCATGGCGATCTCACGATACGTGGACCCGGTATAGGCATAACCGGGGGAAATCTCCCTGATGAGCGTCGCAAGATCCGACCGAATGGCAGTCAGTTTCGGAGACCCCGGGTTCTTCTTCCGGAGACGATCCCGTTCCTCCACAAGACGGTACAGCCGTTCCCTCTCCGGCCCCTGGTCGTACCTTCCCGGGCCGCAAAAGAGATGAACCCAGAGGACGGCGTCGTTGAGGATGTCAAGCGCGGATTCCGCCGGGTTCGGATCGGATCCCGGGGCGACCAGCAATTCGAGGAGGCTCCGGCGCCCGTCGGGATACTCACATTCACGGCGGTAGCTGTCATAGGTTCCGCACCCCAGGAAGAACAGGTAGGGTGCCATCGGGGTGACGGTGTTTTCATAGGTTATCTTCACCCTCCCCTCACCGGCAGGCTGACGCGGGGAGGAGACGTCCCCGTTGGTTATCAGGTGGGTATACCGTTCATCGGCGATGATCGTCGTTTTGTAGGTGCACTTGGCGGTCATGTCGTCGATGCACGGGACGAGGCGCTGGAAACCCCACTGCTGGCACTGGGTTATCTGCTGCGGAGGTGCGCCAGGGGGGGTTTCGTCATAATAGAGGCCTTCCAGGATATTTTTTGTCGGGCGACAGATGGTTTCCGTGTGAATCACAAACCTGC
>LKUF01000365.1 GCA_001412335.1 Methanolinea sp. SDB | reverse complement strand
ATTTATAAAAATAAAGTCCCGAAACAAATAGGAATCCTTATATCACGCGGTAGGATATAGTAGATTGTCCCGTGAGGGGACGTGCAATAGTGACAGGCATCTATCATCAGTGTGCATATAGTTATACTACCCAATGTTCAGTTATCGTAGTGAATTGTGGCTAAATTTGATTAAAAGAGGACTATTATGGCAAAATACAAAGAAACGATCGACCTTTACGATGACCAGGGCAAGCAGCTCAAGAGCGGTGTTGCACTTGACAAGATCAGCCCGCTGGTCAACAAGGGCGCTCTGGAAGCTATCGACCTCACAAAGAGGACCGTAGCCGTTAACCTGGCCGGAATCGACAACTCAATCAAGACCGGATCAATGGGCAAGGGCCGGATCCTTGGCCGTGCAATCAAGGCTGACTGTGTCAAGGACGCGGACGCTCTCTCGGACGCCATCGCCAAGATGGTATCGGTAGAGGACGGAGATGACACCAAGATCACGAAAGTCGGCGGCGGAAAGATGCTGCTCGTCGAAGTTCCGTCTGCACGGCTTCGGGCAGCCGCAACCTATGATGCGGCGACCTCTGCTGTTGCCGCAGCCGTCACCTATGCCCTCATCGAGAAGTACAAGGTCGGCATGTATGACGGTGCCTACGTGAAGTCCGCAGTCTGGGGCGCATACCCGCAGACGATGGACATGCAGGGCGGAAACATTGTCTCTATCCTTTCAATCCCCCAGAACAACGAGGGTCTCGGATACGCACTCCGCAACATCCCGGCCAACCACGTGGCAATGATGACCCACAGGAACGCCATGCAGGCGGCAGCCCTCTCTTCGACCTTCGAACAGGCCGGAGAGTTCGAGATGGGAATGGCAATCGGGCCATTCGAGCGCGCCCAGCTCCTGCTCTACGCATACCAGGGATTGAACGCAAACAACATCGTCTACGACCTGGTCAAGAAGAACGGCAAGACCGGTACCATCGGTAGTGTCGTGCAGAGCCTTGTCGAGCGTGCCATCGAGGACAAGGTCATCAAGCCCGGAAAGAAGGGCAAGAGCGGCTACATCTTCTATGACACCAAGGACCCCATGCTCTGGAACGCATATGCGGCCGCCGGAACCCTCGCTGCAACCATGGTCAACTGTGGTGCAGGGCGTTTCGCACAGGCAGTATCTGCAACCCTGCTGTACTTCAACGACCTGCTCGAGCACGAGACCGGCCTGCCCGGCTGTGACTACGGCCGTGT
>LKUF01000364.1 GCA_001412335.1 Methanolinea sp. SDB | reverse complement strand
CTCACCTCATCGAGGTCGTGACCGGGTGGGACCCTCCGTGCCAGGTTCTGGAACTTGTTCTTGTAACTCCGGTACGCATCGAGTGCTGCGGCAAGCGCATCCCGCTCGTGATCATTTTGGTATGGGAACCTGGACGCGAGTTCAAGCTTGGTCTCAACGCTCATGTCTTGTTTTGGCGAATAGGCGACTCCATTGAACGCCCGGCGTATCTTTTCGACCGAGAAAGGCATGTCGTGGACATCGGATGCGATGACAAGGGGCTTCCCGACTGTGTAGAGGACTTCGATGACATCAGACATGGAAGTCTGTCGCGAGCTGCTCAGGTGGAGGAGGTTTCCGTCAAGATCCAGGGCGGCGATTGCCGTAGTGGTCCCGGGATCTATCCCCACGATGAGGTATCTCGGTTTTCCGGAGAGTGGCCGGAACCTGATCCGGTCAAGCCGTTTCCCCTCGATCCGGACCTGCACATCCACTCCATGGGATGTGCTCACCGGTATCTTGTCGCGGGGTGCATGTACCTCAAATGAAGCCCGCCTCAATCCTCCGAAGGCCTTCGTCTCCCTCTTCTCGTATTTGAGCCCTGCAGAGACGAGTTCCATCTCGATCTCCCGTGACTTCTGCTGGACCGCACCGTGTATCTTTCGTGCGTAGCGGTTCTGACTCCATCCCCCTTTACCGGGTGAGCGGTGCCTGCTGACGACTATGTCACTTGTATCTTCGAACGCGATCACCTCGGCGCCTGCACCAAGCGACGCGACCCTGGCGATCGTCCTCGCCTCGTCGAAGGGATCAAACCGGTTGAAACTGATGTTGAACCGGCTGGCAACCTTTCCAAGACTCTCCTTTCTCTCTCCGCCGGTCACCTGTACCAGCCTGACCTTTGGCGGCAGGGCCTGGAGAAAGGCATAGAGACCATGCTGGTCGGCCGCGATCTCCTGGAGGCTGTCGACTGCGAGTATGTCGGGCTTTTCTTCGTTTAAGACACGGAAGAGACGGAATCCGGTCACTTCACCTTCTGATCGGATCTTGTCTCCCGCCATCCGGATCAGTGCATAGCGGGGCCTCCGGGAGCGTGACCTGACAGAACCACTGATGATATCAATCCCGTAGACCCTCACTCTGTCACTCTCCGGATCGCCTCTTTTACCGGGATCTCAAGGTGGTACTTCCGCTGGAAATAGCGTGTGATATTCTCCATGTCGCGTGCAAGGAGATCTCCTGCATTGGGATGACCGGCCTCCACCCACTGGGGCCAGTCGATGAGATAGACCCGTCCTTCGTCTACCATGACATTATACTCCGAGAGATCGACATGGATCACCCCGGCCCGGAATGCTTTTCCTGCCTCTTCCAGGATCTGGTCGAGAATTCCTGCGGGATCTTCCAGCCTGCATCTGTTGAGGTTTACGCCCCGGATAAATTCCATCACGACCACGTGGCGGTTTATTGCAACCGGGAGCGGGACGCTCGTTTTGGGATGGAGACGTGTCAGGGCGTCGTACTCCCTCTCGGCCGAGTACCTTGATGCAAAGATCCAGGGACAGTGGCCTTCATCAGGCATGTATTCCCGTGTTACCCGTACAGACTGGAAAGATCTCTGGCCCACGTGGTGGAACTTCATGGCGACGGGGCCGAGTCCAAGGGCTTCGTAAACAATGGATTCTTTTCCTTCCCCTATCGGACAGCCAAGAGCACTCACAACACCCCGCTTCGTGAGGGTGAGCAGGGCAAGCGTATCGTATCCGCCAAAAACCAGTGCGTAGCCTTCATACGGAACCGTATCAAACCTGACCATCCCCATGTCCATCAGTCGCCCAAGGCGGTAGGCGATCTCGGATTCGGAGAGTCCAATCGTCTTTTTTATCAGGTCAAGAGGGACCCAGCGATACCTCTTCATCAGGCGTTCGAGCGCTACCAGGATACGTATCTCGTACCTGTGCAGGTTTCGTATCTGGTCAGCTGAAATTGGCATGTATTCTACACAATTTATCTATGGGAATTGATAAAGGTTGATCTGGTACCCCCGATGCTGTGCAGTAAATGCAGGCGGCCGGCGATCATCTACCAGCGATATTCCGGTCTTCACCTCTGCAGGAACCATTTTGTGGCTGATTTCCAGGCCAAGGCAAAAAGAGCCGTCCGGACTCACGGGTGGCTTTCGCCTGGTGATTCAATCGCAGTGGCGTTCTCCGGGGGGAAAGATTCGGCGGCTCTTCTCCACTTTCTCCATGGACTCACATGCAAGAGACCTGACCTGCGGCTTT
>LKUF01000363.1 GCA_001412335.1 Methanolinea sp. SDB | reverse complement strand
CCATCACCGTCGAATGGACTGATTCGTCCGGGGGATACTCCGGTATCAGTGAACGGGCATGGTCCCGCAGCTGAAATAGAGTTTGTAAAGGCCAAAAACGCCAGTGCTACTGCTAGGAAAAATACATATTTCTTATTCATCCGCCACCTTGATTGCAGTTTTACCAAGTCAGGAGAGATACCGCATCATCCTGCACCACAGGTATCGATCCCCTCTTGCCTGATATACGATATCTTGCCTCCCGGTGTATATAAACCTGATTCAGGCGGATGTAACCTGTAAAATTCACGGGACAATATCCTTTATTTTTTCGAATACAGATTAGAATGCGAGAATTTTTACCGGATGGACCGATAACAATAAAGGAGCAGACAGGAACCGGATTCGAACCGGGACAGGGAGGAAACGATGAACCAGGATGAGGAATTCATAGTAAAAATCGTGCGAGAATGGGATCAACAGTCTCTGCTCACACTTTTTCGCGCAGGTGGCTGGTGGAGAGAGGAATGGGACCCGGCCCACATCCCAGACCTGGTACGGGCGAGTTTCGCATTCGCAGTTGCCATACATGTCGCCGACAGAGTCACCGCCGGGATGGGCCGGCTGATATCTGACGGAACATCGGATGCATATATCCAGGACCTGGTTATCCTCCAGGAATACAGGGGCAGGGGCATCGGTGCAGGAATTGTCCGCGCTCTTGTAGATCACTGCATGAGTCATAATATTACCTGGATGGCACTGATTGCAGAACCGGGCACCGAAGACTTTTATGGCACGCTCGGCTTTTCCAGGATGAACGGGTATGTCCCAATGCTTTTTACAGGAGGAAGTCCGTGAGTATCACGTTTGCAGACTTCAAGCCCGTCACACTTGAGGATAAAGAGGTGATCCTCTCGCAATTCTCCAGGTTTCCACCGAATCACAGCGACAACTCCTTTATAAACATGATCTGCTGGAATCATTTTGCGCATTACCGGTATGCAAAGATAAAGGAGAGTATCCTCATATCCAGTACGATTGGAGGAAATACAAAATTCCGGCCTCCCATCGGTCCGAAGGATCCCGAGCTTCTAAAAGACCTGTTCCGGACAGCTGTTGCGTATGGCGACGAGAAGCCTGTTGTCCTCGTAGAAAGGGATACGAGAGACTGGATACTGGAACAATACCCAAAACTCCCCCTGTATCCAGACCGGAATTATTTCGAATACGTATACCGTACTGATGACCTTGCGGATCTTCCCGGCCAGAAATACCAGAATATTCGCCGTCACCTGAACAGGTTCCAGCGCAACTGCAATCCTGGAGTCGAAGTGATAGATGATGGCAATCTCATGGAGGTACGGGAATTTCTTCTTGAGTGGTGCGAATGGAAGGACTGCGACTCCGAACCGTTTCTCCTGCACGAAAAAGAGGCTATACTCTTTGCCATCTCACATTTTGGAGAACTTGGGCTATCAGGGCTCCTGATCCGGATTTCCGGGAAGGTGGGGGCCATCGCGCTCTTCGAGATCCTGAATCCGGTCACTGCAGTGGTACATTTTGAGAAGGGTCTTCCTGACTGTGAAGGCATATACAAGGCGATCAATGCTGAGACAGCGCGCTTCCTGAAAGGCCGGGTGGAATGTATCAACCGTGAGAGTGATATGGGAGTCGCCGGACTGCGAACGGCAAAAACCAGGTATCGTCCCCATCACATGGTTGAGGTATACTACGCACAAAAGGAGGATTTGAGAAAGGTTATACAGGATATTCTTTGAATTTTGTTTTTTGGTAGCAGATGCCTTTTTTCGTCTCCAATAAGATGCATTCATTGGTTTTCATGTAATGTTCGTGCTATCTGCCATACATGATCCGCATCACATGCTCATCCATGGTTGTGTCTCTCTCCAATTTTTTCCCCCGGATCTCCAGTTCTTAAAAGGGGTCGGAAACCCCGATATTCCAGGCCTGAAAGCAGGCAATTGGCCATTATCCGAAGTTTATTCTCTGATGAAGGGAAAATGAATATCATGAAGACTCCCTTCCACCTGATGCTTGTTCCAACCCTTGGCTGCCCGGCACGATGCAGTTATTGCTGGAGTTCGGAGGAAGGATCCCCAATAATGAGCATCGAGACTGTCAAGGCTGTTGTCAGGTGGATGCGGGATTTCCAGGATAATCCGGTAACGATAACATTTCACGGGGGGGAGCCGCTCCTGGCGGGGGCAGAATTCTATCGGGAGGCATTACCCCTTCTCTCCGAAGGTTTATCCAGCCTGACGCCATCTTTTGCCATTCAGACCAACCTGTGGAGAATGACTCCTGAAATTGCCGAAATACTGGCTGAATACTCGGTTCCTGTCGGATCAAGCATAGACGGCCCTGAACAGATCAATGATCGGCAGAGGGGGACGGGCTATTTCAAAAAGACCATGCGGGGGTACGAAATTGCCAGGGCACACGGGCTTGACGTGCGGTTCATCTGCACGTTCACATCGCAGTCAGTCGAAGCAAAGGAAGAGATCTTCAATTTCTTCCTCAAAAACAATCTTACTCTCAAGCTGCACCCGGCATTACCATCCCTGAGAAATGATAAACCAGAAGAATGGGCGCTATCACCTGAAAAATACGGCGAACTGCTGTTGTACCTCCTGGACAAGTCCCTGGAGCACATACACGAGATCGAGGTCATGAACATCAATGACCTCTGCAGGTGCGTGTTTACCCGCCATGGAAATGTCTGCACATTCGCCGATTGCATGGGTTATACCTTCGCAGTCGGGCCGGACGGAGACATATACCCCTGTTACCGGTTCATTGGAATGCCAGAGTATGCAATGGGAAACGTATCTGACAACCCGGGCAGGGAGGAACTGGCAGAATCTCCGGCATGGAAGCTCATGCACCGGTTCAGGGACTTTGTTGATGAAGAATGCAAAGAATGCCCGCACATCAGGTATTGTCGCGGGGGGTGCCCATATAATGCAATCACACCTGCAAAAGGAGAGATCAGCGGTGTCGATCCCCACTGTCCGGCATACAAGATGATATTTGATGAGATATCGGACCGCCTGAACACGGAGATGTTCGAATCTCCAATGATGGAAATGGGAGGATTCGGCGCGAAGAGGGAGCGGATGAAACCCGGGATAATGTCGCTTGTGCACAAGATGGTTTCGAGGTAAATCATTTTCCTCAATTGGATACAGGAAATATCCAGAATAAAATGTACTATTTTTCCTTGGCGTGGGTCGTCCCTGACGCGAAAACTGCCATCTGGCTCACTCATCCCAACCGCTACGCTCTCGCCAGAGATTCCGGTCCCGCTCATTGTAATGCCAGTGAAAGAGTGGCAAACGCTTGCGGGAAACAGGCCCATGTCTCCCCTGTTCTCGCGCCGCGTGAGGTCAAAACACATGTCCCAGTCACTTCCGACTGCCGCGTCAAAATGTGAGGGCGCCAGGACGAACGTTGCACCACTACCCTCTAACAGGCACACCGTATTGCGATACCACTCATGGGAAAATCCCACACGTCAACAATCCTTCGTTCCCGGTTGCTTTATCGATCAAATCTCCGGAATATACTCTTTCAATCCAAATCTGGCGGCAGTGGCCTGTCACCACACGATATATTGGGTACTGTTGCATCGAGGTTTGCGTGAACACCCGCAGAAACCGGAGGCAGACTGCCGCAGGGGTCATGGATTTTTCGGTCTCACCGGGTGGAACCAGGGTCCGGAAACGCTGTTCAGAAGAGCCCTCGTATCATCTGGTGCGCGTCAGTAAAAAACGAATAATCTGTGCCCGATTCCAAATAAGGCTAATTTTGACTCAAATATCCGCAAAAGGCAATTAATGAGGCGATGATATTGGAAAAGGCGTTCAAATATCCTTTGGAATGATACAAAAGTTTAAATCCGGGAGATCAAACCTCTAAGAAATAGTTCGTGAGAACTACCGTTGGAGAGAGATAATGCTCGAGATGAAGCACAAGATGATCGTCCACCCTGTAAGGGATGAAGACGTTGTACAGAAGTTTAGAAAAGAGAATGCCTGGGGTTTGTGTACAAGTGTCGACCTCAAGCACTGCAACCCTGAGACGATACGAAACCCGGAGAAGATACGGGAGTTTATCATTGAGCTCTGTGATCTCATCGAGATGAAGAGATTCGGTGAACCTACAATTGTCCATTTCGGACCAAACGAGAGGGTGGCAGGGTATTCAATGACACAGCTCATTGAGACATCGCTTATATCCGGGCACTTTGCCAATGAAACCGATTCCGCGTACCTTGATATCTTCAGCTGCAAGGAGTATCGCCCTGAACAGGCGGTTGAGTTCTGCAAGAGATTTTTTGAAGCCGCATCCGAAAAGCACACAGTCCTGTTCAGGTACTGAAGAAGAGGTGACATCTCCTCATGTGGATTTTGTTGCACAAAAATCCATGAGCACTGTTTGCCCGTCGGGTAGGAGACAGATCGGGGGGGTCATATTCCCTCACAATCGTTTCATTCCGTTTTTTATTGGTTTAAATCAGCCACCAGGAAAAATTCCGGCTATCACAACGTAATCGTCTCAATGAATGTGAAAACCGGGTATACCCCCCTTGGATCGACGAGTGATGCCTGATTTTTTGGCTGGATTCGGATATGAATCCTTTCGTAGTCGTTTTACTGGGTAATACACGCCGGATACCACAGGAAACCGGGAGAGATGATCATATCTGGAGCAAACAGATCTATTCACTATCAGAAGATCCTGTCTCCCGGAAAAATTGGGGTGCTCCTGATATTCGATCACCTGATCGATAGGGGGGGTTGATGCCAGATTCTGGGGGTGTCCGGCAAAATGAAAAAACCAGGTGACATATCAAAGAGCACTATACATTGTTATCTTTCAGGTTATAAAATTTTCATATTAGTGTTTGCCTGATTGGCTCTTCGTGGACATAAATAGCTCTTTTCAGGAGGTTTTTTGTTCGCAGGAAACCCACCGGTCTCGATGAACGTGTTGCATCAACCGGTTCATGGGGTGATGCAGGAGGTGAAATGAGGGAATTTCTGGCTCTTCGCCATCTGGTGTGGGTAGGATTGATGAACCGGTTACATTTTGTGGGGGCTATCCGCGATTGCACCCCATGTGCGATGCCACGTCGCCGCCCCCGAAAATACCGCGAGGCTGATT
>LKUF01000362.1 GCA_001412335.1 Methanolinea sp. SDB | reverse complement strand
TAGGTCTTGTAGGGTGTGCCTGTTGTGTAGACCGGGACGTTGAGTACTCCGCCGGAGATCTCTCCCTTGTAGTCGTCGTCGAAGTATACCGAGGCACCGTCAACATTACAGTGGACCACGTACCAGCCCTGGTCGCCGCCGATCATCTCTGCTGCCGAAACAGGAGCTGCAAACGAGAGGACGACCAGCACAGCCATGATGGCGGTGATGGACAGGATTCCCGAATTTGATGATTTCCGAATCATACGTTTTTTTCGTCGAGGATTGTTTAATACCTTTTTGAAGTGGCTTTTACAGGATGAGACCTGGAAAAAAAGTGATCGCTCTAAGATGGCGTTTGGCGGGTTTTATAGATTGATTCCGCCAGATTCGCACCTTAACGCGATTTGAATAGTATTATTTATAAAGATCTTATAATTGTAATGACTTACCATGGCAGAAACGGTATCCCGGGGACCATTTTTTATCCTTTTGATCTCAGTCTTCCTCGGGCTGCTCGGGCTCGGGATTGTTCTCCCCCTGCTACCGATCTTCGTGGATAATTTCGGGGCCAGCCAGTTCTGGGTCGGAGCCCTCTTCGCAGGATACGGCCTCTCAAGGATCATGCTGACACCCACTATCGGGTCGCTTTCAGACCGCTACGGACGAAAATGGTTCATCACTGGTGGTCTCGGCATATACACCCTGGTATCCCTCTGGTATATCTTCCCTGGATCTATCTACGAGCTCTTCGTGATCAGGTTCGTCCATGGTATCGCATCGGCCATGATCTCATCAGTGTCCATGTCCTACGTGGGGGACATCACCCCGAAGGGCAAGGAGGGGGCATACCAGGGCATTCTCTCCAATGCATTCTACCTGGGGCTGGGAGGCGGACCCATAATCGGCGGGGTTATCAACCACGCATGGGGATTAAACGAGGTCTTCATCCTGATGGCCGTCATGTCTTTGCTTCCCTTCCTGATATGTATCCGCTACCTCCCGGAATCAAAGCCAGTATACCGTACCAGGCCGCGTCTGTGGGACGCGCTTCGCCATCAAAGAATGCAGTCGGTACTCTTCTTCAGGTTCGTGAACTCATTTCCCTATGCCGCATTCATGGTCTTCATACCCGTCCTGGCTGCCACACAGTATGGCTACTCCACCAGTCTCGTGGGCCTGGTAATCGCAATCGAGGTGCTCTCCATGGCCATGGGTCAGCAATACTTCGGAAAGATCGCCGACAGGCACAAGAGGTCACACATGGTCGTTATCGGAACTGTCCTTGTCTCGTTAAGCACTATCGCTCTCATCTTTGTGAAGACACTGCCGGTTGTTGCGGTAATCGCCCTGATTATTGGAGTCGGTAATGCCATGGCGATCTCGGCCGCCACTGCAGTGGTCGCCCTCGACGGGCGGACGCTCGGGCAGGGTGTGACAATGGGGGCGTATAATACCGCGATGAGTATCGGGACCGTCGTTCCGCCGCTCATCTTCGGGGTTGTCCTGACCGCATGGGGAATCGATTCTGTCTTCCTCCTTGCCGGATTGATTGCACTCATCACCCTAATTCCCTTCTGGTGGCTCGTGGTCAGGAGCAGGAGACTGGTGCCTCCGCTGCCAATGGGGGGATAACCTGCACGACAGTTACCAGATAACCATGGATGGATGGTCTGAACCGAAACCAGGTTCGAACAAACCTAAACGAGCAAAATGGTTTTGGAGCATAACGAAACTTACCACCAGGTTCCGTGTATTGATCGGCTGAAAAATTTCCTGGTAAATCCCTGGGATCGGCCCTTGCATTGCCTTTCAGAATGATTTATACAGTATTCCTCTCATTTCTTCAGCGCCGACCCCTTCACCGAGAACGACCCGCCGTGCAGGTTGATCCATGGTCCCTCCTCCACGCCGATATGCTGCCCGCACGGGCAGTACACCTGGTCACCGGCCCTTTCGGTATGGTCGCTGGAAATGCGGGTCTTCCAGCAATGCAGGAGTTTACCCTTACCGATCTTCTGGTACCGGAAGAGTCTACGACCGCAGGATGCACAGTGGATGGATATCATTGACCACGAGAAGGTTTTGGTTTCTCCCGGATAATAGGTTCACGTTCGGATTCCGGCAGGAAACCCGCATGCGGGACTCTTCTCCGTGACAGGCCAAAAACCCAGGGACGGTATTTCCGCCTCTTCGCTGTTTTTTGTGGGGAGACTGAATAGAATTGTTATCTGCATACCAGTTCAGTCACCCACAACCGCCGCCGGGGCGTC